>NZ_JBKFBD010000030.1:0-68655 GCF_053345975.1 Microbacterium sp. C23T
CCGAGGACCTTCTTCGTCGCGGCGAGCTCGTCGCCACCGAGCGCGGAGCCGTGGATCTTGCCGGTGTTCTGCTTGCCGGGCGACGGCCAGCCGATGATGGTGCGCAGCACGATGAGCGACGGCTTGGACGTCTCGCCCTTCGCCGCCTCGATCGCCGAGTAGAGCTCCGCGACGTCCTCGACGTACTGCCCGGTCTTCTTCCAGTCCACGACCTGCACGTGCCAGCCGTACGACTCATAGCGCTTCGCGACGTCCTCCGTGAACGCCACATTGGTGTCGTCCTCGATGGAGATCTGGTTCGAGTCGTAGATCGCGATGAGGTTGCCGAGCTCCTGGTGACCCGCGAGCGACGACGCCTCGGAGGTGACGCCCTCCTGCAGGTCGCCGTCACCGGCGATCACGTAGATGTGGTGGTCGAACGGCGACTCACCCGCGGCGGCCTCCGGATCGAACAGGCCGCGCTCGTAGCGGGCCGCGTACGCGAAGCCCACCGCCGAGGCGAGACCCTGACCCAGCGGGCCGGTGGTGATCTCGACGCCCTTGGTGTGGCCGTACTCCGGGTGACCCGGCGTGAGCGAGCCCCACGTGCGCAGCGCCTTCAGGTCGTCGAGCTCGAGCCCGAATCCACCCAGGTACAGCTGCACGTACTGCGTGAGCGACGAGTGGCCGGCCGACAGGATGAACCGGTCGCGTCCGACCCAATGGGTGTCCGTGGGATCGTGGCGCAGCACGCGCTGGTACAGCAGGTACGCCGCGGGCGCCAGGCTCATCGCCGTGCCGGGGTGGCCGTTGCCGACCTTCTCCACCGCGTCCGCTGCCAGGACGCGGGCGGTGTCCACCGCGCGCCGATCGATCTCATCCCAACGCAGGGGGCTCATGCTGCTCCTTGAGGTTTGCTTGCGGGTGCGCTGGTGACTATTCACCCGTGCCATGGTCTTGCGGTTGCGTTTCGTTTGGCTGTGCCCGTCCGATCCCTGAACGCGGTCTCGTTGAGGGGCTTTTGTAGGTGCGCTCGTTGCTCAGGTCGGCCAACTCTCACACCAAGGGCTACAGGCGTCGGTGGTCTGAGTTCAGTCGTCCGGCGGGCTGTAGGAGACACAGCCCGTCGATGCGGAACAGTACGGAACAGCGGGCACCTGGTATTCGAGCACTCCGACCGTGTGCGGCACATGAGGACGGGGCCGAGTCATGTCGGGCAAGATCCAACTCGACCCCAGCCCCACCGCTCCCAACGTGATCAGCAGCGTCAGCACTTGGCTGGTGAGGCGCGTCTTGCTTTCGATCATGTTGGTCGCTCCCTTGCGATGCCTGCGGGTATCAGGTGCTCGGCGTGATCGTTACCGGCTGGTGTAGCCGCCGTCGATGGGGAGGGAGACGCCGCTGATCATCGAGGCGCCGTCGCTGAGGAGGAACACGATGGGAGCGGCGATCTCGTCTTCGGTGGCCCACCTGTGCAGCGGCATCGCGTCGAGGAACGGACCCTCGATGTCGGGACGACCCCAGTACCAGGCGGACATAGGAGTCATCACGACGGTCGGGTTGACGCTGTTCACGCGGATGCCGTACTGGCCGAGCTCGAGCGCGGAGACGCGGGTGATGTTGTCCAGGGCGGCCTTGGAAGAACCATAGGAGATGTGACCATTGAGCGCGACGAGGCTGGCCTGGCTCGACACGTTCACGATCGCCCCACCTCGCTCCTGTCGGATCATCTCGCGAGAGGCGTACTTGGTGACAAGCAGCGCACCGCGGGCATTGATGCTGATGACCTTGTCGAAGACGGCGATGTCGGTGTCCATCGGCGTGGCGATCTCTCCGCCCCACCCGCCGCAGTTGACGACGCCGTACAGGTCGAGACCCTCGATTGCCTCACGGATGCTGTCTTCCGACTCAAGGTCGAACTGGACTGTGCGCGCGCCGGTCTCCTGCGTGATCTTCTGAAGGGACTCGGGGGTTCGGCCAGCTGCGATGACGTCGGCTCCAGCGGCGACGAGCTGGCGGACCGTGGCCCCTCCGATCCCTCCGCCGGCCCCGGTGACGAGGATCGTGCGGCCGTTGAAATCGCTCATGGGTGTTCTCTCTGTTCGACTCTGAAGGAGTAGCGGGTATGTCCACCGTTCGAACGGGGACGCGAAGTCATGGTAACCACAAAACATGCCGTCTGTCACCGGTGACACAATATTTCTCATCACGGCTTGACACCGGTGACATGTACGCGTAGGTTCACAACGACCCGATGACGACGCCCGCTCGAGCAGCGGATCGTCTTGCAGGCGAGAACGCTGCAACTTGAGAGCGACGGCGCACACTGACGAGGAGCACGAAGTCGTGACCACCAACAAGTTCACTGACCCCCTGGACGGGCGAGTCTTTGACGCGAGTATCGACGAGCTCGTCGATCGCGCGCGGTCACTGTCTCAGTCCGGCCGCCGCCTTCTCGGCATCACCGGTGCGCCCGGCGCCGGAAAGTCGACGCTGTGTGCTGCGCTCCTGCGCGAGCTGGACGGCAGCGCCGTGCTGGTCGGGATGGACGGATTTCACCTCGCGAACGAGGAACTCGTCCGCCTGGGGAGGCGCTCACGGAAAGGTGCGCCGGACACGTTCGACATCGACGGCTACGCGTCGTTGCTGCGTCGGCTGCGCGAACAGCGAGACGGCGTGATCTACGCGCCCACTTTCAACCGTGCGATCGAAGAATCTATCGGATCGGCGATCCCCGTCTCCGCCGATGTCCCACTGGTGATCACCGAGGGCAACTATCTGCTCCATGATGCGGGTGGGTGGGAGAACGTCGGACCACAGCTGGACGAAAGCTGGTACCTCGACGTGCCGGCCTCCGATCGCGAGAACCGTCTGATCGGTCGGCGGCGATCGTTCGGCGAATCGACGGCTGACGCCACCGTATGGGTGCACGGTGTGGACCAAGTCAATGGCGCCGTTGTGGAGGCCAGCCGGCACAACGCCGACTTCGTGATCCGCTTGACCACCCAACTGCAACCAACCCGGTAACGGGACCTACCCACAACGAAGGAGTTGAACTATGACCACCAAGGGTGTGCCGGTTCTCGAGGCTCGCGCCTTGTCCCGGCAGTTCGGTCACGTGCGCGCGCTCAGCGACACCGACTTTGAGGTATATCCGGGGGAGGTGACCGCACTCATCGGAGACAACGGCGCCGGCAAGTCCACACTCGTCAAGGCGCTGTCCGGGAACCTGGCCCTCGACAGCGGCACCATCAAGTTCGATGGTGAGCCGATCGACATGAGCACCCCGTCGACCGCCAGCGCTCTCGGCATCGAGACGGTGTATCAGGATCTCGCGCTGGCCCCGCATCTGAATCCCGTGCAGAACATGTACCTCGGCCGCGAGATTCCTCTCCCTGGTCTCGGCGGCTTCTTCGGGTTCATGAAGACCAAGGAGATGCAGAAGGAATCCCGCCTCGCATTCGATGACTTGGGCGCGACCGTCCGATCGCTCACCGCACCAGTCGGGGACATGTCCGGCGGGCAGCGGCAGGCGATCGCGATTGCGCGTGCTGTGCACTGGGCGAGCCGTGTCGTGTTCCTCGACGAGCCCACGGCCGCACTCGGCGTCCGGCAGACCAAGAACGTGCTGGACACCATCCGTCGCGTCCGCGACAAGGGGATCGCGGTGGTGTTCATCAGTCACTCGATGCCGCACGTGATGGAAGTTTCCGACCGGATCCAGGTGCTGCGGCTGGGTACGCGAGTCGCGAACATCCAGACGAAGGACACAAACATGGAGGAGCTCGTCGGCCTGATGACCGGCGCCGTTACCAAGGAGGGCAACGCGTGAGCGTCAAGAATCCGCCGACCGAGACCATGTCGATCGGCGTCGAGGAGCCGCAGGTAGGGTTCCTGCGCCGGGTGCTGCGCACCCAGGCGTTCCAAGTGTTCCTCGTCCTGCTCGTGATCATCATGGTGTTCACGATCATGGCGCCGGATACGTTCGCACAGTGGTCGAACTTCCGGCTCATCATCCAGAACGCGTCCATCCTCGCCGTGCTCGGCGTCGGGATGACCTATGTGATCATCACGGCCGGCATCGACCTGTCCATCGGGTCCGTTCTGGTGTTCTCCGGTGTCGTCGCCGCAATCACGATGCGCGCCATGGGCGGCGGGGGATGGGGCGTGGCAACGGTCGGCATCCTGGTGTCCATCGCTTCCGGACTCGCATGGGGCCTCTTCAATGGAGTGCTGATCGCGAAGGCCAAGATCCCGCCACTGATCGTCACTCTTGGCACATTGGGCATCACGCTCGGGCTGGCGCAGATCCTCACAGGCGGCATCGACATCCGTGACGTCCCCACCGAGCTGACCCTGACCGTTGGCTACGGAAACGTGCTCGGCACGATTCCCCTGATTGCCGTGATCGCCCTCGTTGTCATCGTCATCGGCGCGATCGTGCTGCACTTCGCTAAGTTCGGCCTGTACACCTTCGCGGTGGGATCCAGCGAGATCGCGGCTCGTCGGGTGGGCGTGAAAGTGGACGCACAGTTGATCCGCATCTACGCGCTGTCGGGCGGTCTGGCGGGCCTCGCTGGCATCCTGTCGCTGTCGCAGTTCTCCACCACGGCCATCGCGGGACAGTCGCAAACAAACCTGAACGTCATCGCCGCCGTGGTCATCGGCGGAACATCGCTGTTCGGTGGCGTGGGAACCGTCGTCGGCACCGTGGTGGGCCTCTTCATCCCGGCCGTGCTGCAGAACGGCTTCGTCATCATCGGGGTGCAGCCGTTCTGGCAGCAGGTCGCCGTCGGTGCCGTGCTGATCATTGCCGTGTACGTCGACCAGGTGCGCCGGTCCGCGGCGATGCGAGGGAACACACAAGCGCTCTGGCGGAAGTTCCTCAGCGGCGGACGCAGCGGGTAGCTCTCGTCTCACGACCACCATCCAAGAACAGGAGGAGATCACGATGAAGTGGACCAGAACCATGTCGGGCATCGCCGCGCTGGGTGCGGCGACGACCCTGGCGCTGGCCGGATGCTCCAGCTCCGGCGCCCCCAGCGCTACCTCCGATCCCGGAGCCGGGGACGACGACTACTCGATCGCGTTCATCCAGGGCGTGGCGGGGGATGAGTTCTACATCTCGATGCAGTGCGGAATTGAGGATGCCGCCGCGGAACTCGGCGCGACGGTGGATGTGCAGGGGCCCGCGGAGTGGGATCCGACGCTGCAGAAGCCGATCGTTGACGCGGTCGTGGCCAAGAAGCCCGACGCGCTGCTGATCGCACCCAACGACCTCACCGCAATGGAGGCGCCGATTGCCGCGGCCGCTGCCGCGGGCATCAAGGTTGTCCTGGTCGACACCACGCTGAGCGACCCGTCAATGGCGGTATCGCAGATCTCCAGCGACAACATCGGCGGCGGTGAGGCGGCGTTCGAAGCAATCAAGGCCGCCCAGCCCGGCGGGGGAAAGGTGCTGGTGGTTTCCAACGAGCCGGGCATCTCGACCACGGACGAACGCGCCGAGGGGTTTGAGGCCGCCGCGGCGCAGGATCCCAACTTCGAGTCGGTCGGCATCCAGTACAGCCACAACGATCCGGCCGAGGCTGCTCGGCTTGTCACTGCGGCACTGGCAAAGGATCCGGACATCGTCGGCATCTTCGCCGCCAACCTCTTCGCCGCAGAAGGCTCTACGACCGGAGTTCAGCAAGCGGGGAAAGCAGGGGAGATCACCATCGTCGGGTTCGATGCCGGTCCCGCGCAGGTGAAGGCCCTCAAGGACGGCGTCGTCCAAGCGTTGATCGCGCAGGATCCCGCCACGATCGGCAGCGACGGTGTCGCACAGGCAATCGCCGCTCTCAAGGGTGAGGCGACCGACGAGAAGATCCAGACCGGGTCCACCACCCTCACCGCCGACAACATCGACACCGACGGCGCGGACGCGATCTACAAGTCGTCCTGCAACTGAGACCGGGTGTCCCGCCGGAAGACGCCGTCCGGCGGGACACCCCAAACACGCAAGGAAATCACCATGGTTCAGCTGTCGTCCGATACCGTTTCGTCGCTCCCGCCTACCGTTGCGGTGCCGACATACCACCCGGGTGAGGTGACCCCGAGCATCGTGCACTTCGGAGTGGGTGCGTTCCATCGTGCGCACGAGGCTATGTACCTCGACCGGATCCTGAACGCCGGTGCCCGCGAGTGGGGGATCTGCGGGGTCGGTGTCCTTCCCGGCGACGCAGCCATGCGCGATGTTCTGACCAAGCAGGACCACCTCTACACCCTCGTCACCCGCTCCCCAGACGGCAGCAGCGAAGCGCGCGTCATTGGATCGATCGCGCAGTACCTGTTCGCCCCTGACGACCCCGACGCGGTGCTCCGCAAACTCGCCGACCCGGCAACCCGTATCGTGTCGCTCACGATCACAGAGGGTGGCTATCACGTCGACGACAGCACAGGACGGTTCGAACCCACCGACCCCGCGACACTCGCCGACCTGGCTGGCGACGCCGTCCCGCGAAGTGTGCTCGGATTCCTCACGGCCGCACTGCGGCTGCGCAGAGACGCCCACGTCCCGCCGTTCACGGTGATGTCGTGCGACAACATCCAGGGCAACGGAGTCATCGCTCGCACCGCGCTGCTCGGCTTCGCCGAGCAGAAGGATCCGGAGCTCGCCGAATGGATCGCGGCAAACGTCGCGTTTCCCAGTTCCATGGTGGACCGCATCACGCCGGCGACCACTGACGAGACTCGTGCGAGCATCGCAGAAGGGTTCGGCGTGGAGGACCTGTGGCCGGTGCGGTCGGAGTCCTTCGACCAGTGGGTGCTCGAGGACCACTTCACCCTCGGCCGGCCCCCGCTCGAAACGGTCGGCGTGCAGCTGGTGCCTGATGTCGTGCCGTATGAGCTGATGAAACTCCGTCTGCTGAACGCGTCGCATCAGGCCATGAGCTATCTGGGAATCCTCTCCGGCGCCACCTATGTGCACGAGGTGTGCACCGACCCGCTGTTCGTTGAGTTCCTGCGCAGCTATATGGATGCAGAAGCGATCCCTACCCTGCAGCCCGTACCCGGGATCAGCCTCCCCGCCTATTGCGACCAGCTGATCTCGCGGTTCGGCAGCGAAGCGATCCTGGACACGCTCGCCCGTCAGGTCGTCGACGGCTCCGACCGGATCCCCAAGTTCCTGCTGCCTGTGGTCCGCGATCAGCTCGCTCGGGACGGACACATCAGTCACGCGGCCCTCGTGTTGGCAGCGTGGAGTGTCTTCCTCGAAGGGGCCACGGAGACGGGCGCGCCCACTCCGATCGTGGATCGGCGGGAGCAGGACCTGCGCGATGCTGTCGCGGAAGAGTCCGTGCTCGCCGGCAGCTTCCTGGACTACACCCCTGTCTTCGGCGACCTGGGGGAGAACGAGCGCCTCCGCGTTGCGTTCATCCAGGCCAGAAGATCCCTAAAAGCAATCGGCGCGCGCAATGCGATCAGTGCGCTGCTGACGAGCCGGTAGATCGTAGCTGGATGCACGAACGCGCGGTCCGACGACCAACCTTGCGGGACGTCGCCCGAGAGGCCGGAGTGGCGGCGTCGACCGCGTCGGCCGCGTTGAGCGGTCGCGGCGCGGTGCGTCCGGAAACCCGAGCACGCGTCCAGCAGGCCTGCCAAAGACTGGCCTACACCCGCCCCGATCCGTCCGCCCGATTCCTTCGCCGACGGCGCAGCGAGCTCATCGCGATGCTGCTACCGGAGCACCTCGATGCTGCGGGATGGGTCGAAGTGAGAAGCCTCATCGCGGATTGCGCGGCGGTGGGCTGGTCGGGTGCGGTCATCCCGTTCACCGACCACACCCTGGAGACGGTTGACCGGATGCTGCTGGACGCGGTGATCCTCTTGGGCGTCACTGATCCCGGCATTGAGCGGGCGCTGGCGGCGAGGGGGATTCCCGTGCATCACCTGCGTCCTGGTGCCCCATCAAGCAGCCGCACCGCCGTGTTCCGCTCCTTGACAGGTGCGGAACACGGCGGTGCGGCTGCCGAGGGTGGGGTCGCGTCGGCCTAGTCTGCAGGCCGCGGTTTGAGCGTGGCGGGCCATCCCGCACCGGGTAGGCAGACCAGTGCCCGGCCGTGGCCGCGGAACTGCCACGATCCGAACCCATGGGGCACTGCGACCACATCACCGCGCCGCGCCGGAAGGCTGCCGGCCTCAGAGAACAGCTCGCCGTCACCGGCAGCGATCAGGGCGACCGCGAAACTCTCCGTCACCGAATCTGTCGGACCGCCGTCGGAGGACGTGACGTCCAGGATGCGGAAGAACGGGTCCGCCATTGAGGGCAACACTGACCTCACTGCACCGCGCGCAGGAATGTCCAGAGGAGCGGGTCCGGTGCGGATGAGCTGGGCGAGCTCGTCGACTCCCAGCGCGGACGTCGAGACCGCGCCCATTACGGTGTTCCATCCGACGCCGATGTGGGAGTCGTCCCTGGTCGCGGTTGTGATGGACCACTCGAGCAAGATCGACCAATCGGTGGGCTCTTGCACCTCGAGAACGAACACTCCGCTGTCGATGGCGTGGGCCGTACCCGCCGGGACGAAGATCCCCATCCCCGGCTCCACGGGAATGCGGTTCAAGCGCTGCAGCATCCATTCGCTGTCTTGCGCATCCCTCGCCCTGGCGAGTTCGTCCGGGTCTACCGGTTCCCTCCACCCGAGATAGACCGCGGAACCCGGATCGGCGTCAAGGATGTACCACGCTTCCGTCTTCCCATAAGGGCAATCCAGATGCTGCGCGGCGAAGCTCCGATCGGGGTGCACATGCACTGGGAGACGCTGCGCAGGGTCGAGCAGCTTCACCAGCATCCCGGTATCGGTGAGCGTGTCTCCGTCTTTGGAACCGATCCATGCGTTCGCGTCGCTGCTGATGACGTCCCGCAGCATAGTGCCCTCCTCGGTGACAGCGAGCCCCGATGTGGGGTCACCGAAGCGTGTCACCGTCGACCCCAACCATTCCTCCGGCTGGTAGTCGCTTCGCACGTCGGCACCGCGCAGTGCCGCGATTCGGGCGCCGCCTCGATAGTTGTGCTGTAGGTATTGGAACGGCAGTCGGACGGGTGTGAGAGTCATTGGTGCACCTTGCAGGATTCGCGTTCGATGAGTTCGACGTCGAGGATGTTCTTCTGTCTCTGCCGACGAGTGGGGTGATCCAGGCGGCTCAGCACTCGTTCGGCAGCGAGCGTTCCGATCCGCGCAGGGTTCTGATCGATGACCGTAAGCGTCGGCGATAGCACGTCGGCCATGGGGAAGTCCCCGAACCCGACGACCGCGATCGGATGCTTGCGTGTGGCTTGAACTAGGGCCATTGAACAGCGCGCATTTGCCGAGAACACTGCCGTCGGGGGGCTGGGAAGCGTCCGCAATCGCTTCATCGCGTCACGGGTGATGGCGGCGTCCGAGGCATGGGCCACGATCAGTTCCTCATCCGGCGCCAGGCCGTACTCGGTGAGTGCGCGTCGCCAACCGGCAAGCCGCCGCGTCTCCGTGGACAGGTGGATCATGTCTCCGAGATAGGCGATCCGGCGGTGCCCGTGCTCAAGCAGGTGGCGGGTGGCGTGGTAAGCACCGGTCTCATCATTCTCGGTGAACGTGTCGGTGGCCAGACCGATGGGGGCGCGGTCCACGAACACGATCGGTGTGTGCTGCTGCCACTTCCGCAGCCAGGAGTGATCGGTACCGACGGGCGCGACGATCAGCCCCGACAGCTGCCGCCCGAGCAGGGATTCCAGGGTGGGGCGTTCGCTGTGGGGCTGATCGCCCAGGCTGGCGACGAGCGTGGACATGCCGTGAGCGCGGGCAATGTCGTCCACGGCGCGGGCGATCGTCGCGAAGAACGGGTCGATGATGTCGGGAACCGCGACACCGATCACCGATGAGCGTCCGTTGCGGAAGGTGGTCGCCAGCACGTTCGGCACGTAGTCGAGATCCGCCATCACCTGCTGCACGTGCGCGCGGGTCTGCGGCAACACGTGCGGGTCCCCATTGAACACGCGCGACACCGTCTTCGCACTCACGCCTGCGTGTGCGGCGACGTCTCGCATCGTGGTCATGGAACCCTCTCAGGTGGTGGTCCGACAAAGCTCAGCTCATGCTCTTGGCCCCGCCGGGCTGCGCGTCAGCGGCGGTCGACGGCGTCGGCGAGCTCCTGCAGTCGCGGGAGTGCTCGCTCGGTCAGCAGCTGCTGACGGTCGGCGGCACCGAAGGCGAGGCTGTCTTTCCATAGCGATCGGCCGGCCATCGCTCCGCCTGCCCCGTTAGCCATCGCGATTCGGACCTGGTCGATGAAGGTGACGTGGTCGACGCCGGCAGAAAGGACCGCCCAGGGCACGTCGCCCGCAGCTTCGGTGACAGCCGCGCACGCTTCTGCGGAGCCGGGGTACTGCAGCTTCAGCACCTTCGCACCGCACTCTGCGGCCAGCCGGGCCCCATCGACGACCAGCCCGGGGAATGCGGCCGCGTAACCCTCGTCGGACTCATCGGGCAGTTGGTACGTGAGCAGCTCTACGATCAGCAGGACCCCTTCGGCCTCGCACTGGCCGACGAGTTCGCGGATCTGCTCGGCGACACGGGAATCCGGGCCTTGGCGATCGGGCCGAGTGTAGAACAGCATCTTGGCGACATCGCCGCCCAGCTCTCGGACCGTGCGCGCCGTGACGCCCGGGACATAGCGGGTGTACCGCAGGTCCTCGACGGTTTCGAATCCCGAGGCATCAAGCCCCACCACCAGCGCCGTGTCGCGGGAGAGGACACCGTCGGTGACGATCTGGGGGAGGGCGACCTCGGGGTCGAGCAGGATCGCCGGCGCGTGGTTGGCGAGATGCCGGACCAGGTCGGCCTTGACGTCGGCGAGCTCACCCGTCGTGATCTTGTCCGATCCGTTCGGGGCGTCCGGGATGGCTGCCTTCATGCCGTTGCGCTGATCGGCGGCGACGATCAGCATGTTGCCGTCCGGGGTCGAGATCCGCTGCATTCCCCGGCGTTCGAGGGTGGTGAGTGTGGGCATGGGTGCTCCTTAGGGGTTGTCAGTTCGGTCGGATTGTTCGGGCCGCCACTGTGGCGGCTCCGAACGCGGTCTCCAGCTCCTGGCTGGAGAAGGCAAGGTCAGGCAGGACTCGACTCCGGGCGCGCCGAACGGAGGACATTCCGGTCCAACCGCCAGTGAGAGTGCTGCTGGTGGCAGGCGGGACCTCTCGGTCCATCGCGGCGATGAGCGTCTGGATCTCCTCGTTGCTGTGTCGCAGCACCGCTGAAAACAGCTCGGCGGGGCTGATTCCGTCAGTACGAGAGGTGATCCGCAGGACGCCGTCGTCGTTTCGGGCGCCCGTGACCTCAAGGGCACCGTCCGGCAGTGCGCCCTCGTAGGGGGACGCCATCACCTGATCATCCAAGGCGTCCCGGCCCGTCCTGTCGGTGATACCGGAGAGTTGAAGGACGCGCCGCAGCAGCAGTCCGCTCTTCACTCCGGCGACGAGCACGTGCTTGCCTGGAACGACATGACGGACCTCATTGATGAGCGCGTCCGCCAACCGTCGTCGCGCTTCGAAGCCCAGCGGTCGGTCGATGACTCGCAACAAGACTTCCGCAGTTCCAAGGGACACGTGGTAGGTGTCCGAGTCCAGCGTGCTTGTCGCTTCCGCTGACACCAGATGGTCGTGCCCCGCCACGGTGAGGTGCGCGCCGGCGATGTTGTCAGGGAGGTTTGGCGAAACGCGGCCCCAGCCAGCACCGGCGTCCCGCAGCGGCGGCAGGAATGTCTCATCGACGCCAAGGTCGTGCAGGATGTTCCCCCACGGTTCGCCGGTGTCCTGATCGATCAGCCCGGTTCGGGACGTCAGCGAGTACTCGACCGCGGTTTCGCCCCCGAGCAGAGTGACGACGAACTCCGGAAGATTCAGCCACCGTCGTCCGCGCAGCATCACGCCCTGGTCCCGGACGTAGGCGAGTTTCACCGCGGTGACCTGCACGCCGAAGGGGAGTCCGGTGCGGCCGGCAAACTCGTCGCGCACCGCGGGAGAGAACGAGTCGAGCTGCGCGGCACCGCGCGGGTCGAACCAGGCGAATGCCGGAGCGACTGCGGTACCAGCTCGGTCCACCACCATCCCGGTCTCACCCATTCCGGCTACCCCGATCGCTTCGATGCGGGCTGCCGTCAGGGCAGCCAGGGCTGAGCACACCCGCCGCAGCAGCACATCGATCGCGGCAGCCAGTGAATGCGCATCCAGTTCGGTGGTCCCTCCGGCACCCAGCCGCCAGGGTGTCGGCACCTGGTCGCTGACGATCTCGTTCCCGGCGCTATCAGTAACGAGCATCTTGAGGTTGGTGCTTCCCAAGTCGATGCCCGCGAACAGCGACCGCTCTCCGATGCATCCTGGAGAGCTCAGAGCAGCTGCGTCCTGCGCGATCCTGCCGTCGACCACAACGGTTTCCTTTCGTCTCGACACCACAGTCGAGAGTCGCAAACCCGGTATGACACCGGTGACTTATCACGTCTATCGTGGGTCTCGTGTCATCTCAATGTCAAATGCCCCGTCCGTTCGTGATCGCCGTCGCGGGAGATGCCGGGAGTGGGAAGAGCACGCTGGGGCGGGCTCTGGGCGCGCATCTAGGGGCGCCCGTCCTGGATCTCGACACGCTGACAAATCCACTGCTGGACGCCGTTCCTGAGAGTGTGTGGGGCGGCCATTGGCTGTCGTCGCCATATGCCGAGAGCATCCGTGATGGACGGTATGCCGCGTTACGGTCGACGGCGCGACAGCTCCTGGAGACAACACCCCGGTTGGTCCTGGTCGCGCCGTTCACGGCCGAGCTCAGCGGAGGCGCGGCGTGGCGGCAGCTGGGCGACGCGGTGGGTAAAGCGGAGCTGACGGTGGTTCACCTTTCCGGGGACGCCGAGTTGCTGAGTGCACGCCGGGCGGCACGCGGTGAAGATAGGGACAAGCATCGGCCGGCGCCGCCGGCGCCTACGGCTCCGCAGATCGACGTGGTCAGTGTCGACGCTGAACTGACGACGGCGCAGCAACTGGCTCGGGTGCTTCCGCACGTGCTCGACCGCCTACCCATCACCCCGAACGCACCCGTCTTCTCTTCACGGTTCGATGCTGTGCTGTTCGATCTGGACGGAACGCTGATCGATTCGACCGCGTCGGTGCTGCGGTCGTGGCGTCGGTTCGCCACCTCCTACGGCGTGTCGATGGACGCGGTTGCGGAGAACCACGGGCAGCCCGCTCGAGCACTGATCTCTCGCCTGCTCCCTCCAGAGCTGCACGCGGAGGGCCTACAGCGCATCACTCAGATCGAAGTCGCGGACGCGGTCGGCTTGCCGCCGGTGCTCGGAGCACGCGAGTTCTTCGACTCGATTCCCGCGCACCAGCGGGGAATCGTCACCTCGGGGAGTCTCGCGATCGCCTCGGCCCGGGTACGCGCGGGCGGCTTCGACACCCCCGCGGTGTTCATCACCGCCGACGACATTCGACAGGGCAAACCCCACCCCGAGCCGTACTTGCTCGCCGCCGCTCGCCTCGGTGTCGATCCGCGCCGTTGCCTTGTGGCAGAGGACGCTCCTGCAGGGATCGCCTCGGCGAAGGCCGCCGGGTGCACCGTCGTGGCCGTCTCCGGGACGGTCCCCCTGGAGGAGCTCGTGGCCGCGGATCTGGTGGTCGACGGCTTCGATCGCCTGACCGTCGCGCCGCAGGCCGATGGTGCGCTGAGCCTCCGCTTGGCCGAGTGAGGGAACTGTCATCGGTGACAATCTACTGATTGACACCGGTGACATATTGCCCGTATGGTTCTCGGCGAGCAAGTTAGCCCAGCTCACACCCCGAGAACAGAGAGGTTTTCTGATGCACAGCACACACAGAACCAGACGGGCCCTCTGGGCCGTCGCGGGCGTCTCGATCGCCGGACTTGCACTGGCTGGCTGCTCCGGCGCCGGTGGCGGCAACTCGAGCGGCGCCGTGACGCTGAACCTGGCGACAGTGAGCAACCCTCAGATGAAGGACATGGAGCAGCTCAAGGGTGAGTTCGAGTCGGAGCACCCCGATATCAAGGTGAACTTCATCCAGATGGAGGAGAACGACCTTCGCGACGCCGTCACCAAGGACATCGCCACCCAGGGTGGTCAGTATGACATCGTCACCATCGGGGCGTACGAGGTGCCGCTGTGGCAGCAGAACGACTGGCTGGTCGACCTGTCGCAGTGGGCCGACGCCGACGCCGACTACGACATCGACGATCTGTTCGCACCGGTGCGCACCTCCGTCTCGGTGGACGGCGACCTGTACGCCGCCCCGTTCTACGGCGAGTCGTCCTTCCTGATGTACAACAAGGACATCGTCGAGGCCGCCGGCCTGACTGTCCCGGACAACCCGACCTGGCCGGAGATCGCGGACTTGGCCGCGCAGCTGAAGTCCGCCGACCACGCCGGAATCTGCCTTCGTGGCAAGCCTGGGTGGGGCGAGGGCATCGCGGGCCTGAACACGGTCGTGAACACCTACGGTGGCGCCTGGTACGACGAGGACTGGAACGCTCAGGTCGACCAGCAGGGATTCCGGGACGCGCTCACGTTCTGGTCTGACACCATCAACGCCTCCGCCGAAGCCGACCCGGTGTCCTTCGGGTTCACGGAGTGCCTGAACCTGTTCTCGCAGGGAAAGGCGGCGATGTGGTACGACGCGACCTCCGCGGCCGGCACCCTGGAGGACCCGGAAGCCAGCAGCGTGGCCGGGAAGGTCGGCTATGTGATGGCTCCGACCATGGAGACGCAGAACAGCGGCTGGCTGTGGTCGTGGAACCTCGCGGTCCCGAAGACCTCCCAGCACTCTGAGCAGGCGTGGGAATTCATCAAGTGGGCCACGGGCAAGGACTACGCGAATCTTGTGGGCGAGAACCTCGGTTGGAGCCGTGTTCCCCCGGGATCGCGCGTGTCGACCTACGACATTCCCGAGTATCAGGAAGCCGCGGCCGCGTTCGCTGACATCACCAAGGAGTCGATGCTTGGCGTGAACCCGGCGCAGCCGGGCGTGGCACCGCAGCCGTGGGTGGGCATCCAGTACATCACCATCCCGGAGTGGCAGGACCTGGGCACCCAGGCGTCCCAGGTCTTCGCAGAGGTGTACGCCGGCCGTAAGTCGGTCGACGATGCCCTCGCGGAAGTACAGCAACTCGCTGAGACCGCGGGCGCCGCGCAGAAATAGATGACTGTCAGGGGTGCGGGCACCAATCGCCCGCACCCCTGCCGAAAGAAAAGCGCAGCACATGACTATCTCCACCAAGCAACAACTGGTTGACTCCGGCACCGACGACATCGTGGCGCCCGGAACGCGACCTAAGCCACGCGGTGGGTGGATTCCCAAGGCGCTGGTACTTCCCGCGTTCATCACGGCGTTCATCCTCACTCAGGTCCCGTTCCTGGCGACGGTCTACTACTCGTTCCAGCACTGGGATCTGCTGCGTCCGGAGACGCAGGCGTTCGCCGGTTTCGAAAACTACGTGACTGTGCTCACGACCGGGGACTTCATGGCCTCGCTGTGGTCGTCGGTTCTGATCACGGGAACCTCGGTTCTCCTGGCCGTCGTGCTCGGCCTGCTCATCGCACTGCTCCTGAACCGCACCTTCCGCGGCCTCGGTTTCGCACGCACACTCCTAATCACCCCGTTCCTGATGATGCCCGCCGCAGCTGCGCTGATCTGGAAATGGACGATCTTCGATGCGAACGCGGGCATCCTCAACTGGGCGCTCGGCCTGGTCGGGATCCCGCCGGTCGCATGGAACACCGACTTCCCCGTCTTCACGATCATCACCGTGCTGACCTGGCAGTACACGCCCTTCATGATGCTCATCATCCTGGCGGGCCTGCAGAGCCAGAGCGGCGAGGTCCTCGAGGCCGCACAGGTCGACGGCGCCGGCGCGTTCCGCACCTTCCAGGCCATCACCCTTCCCCACCTGCGTCCCTACATCGAGCTTGCGGCACTGCTGGGCTCGATCTTCATGCTCCAGGTCTTCGATCCGGTCCACATCATGACCAAGGGCACCGGTGGAACGAAGACACTTCCCTATCTCCTGTATGAGCGGGCATTCATTGGGCTGAACATCGGCGAGGCGGCCGCCTACGGTGTCATCACCGTGATCGTCACAATGATCGTGGCCACGTTCGCCCTCCGAATGCTCTTCAAGATCTTCTCCGCGGAGGGTGCACGATGACTGCCACAACCACGCTCGTCACGGGGCGAGCGAAGCCCCCCGTTCCCCGGTCGCGTCGAATCGGCCCGCGGATCCGATCGAACATGCTCACGCTCCTGACCTGGATCGTGACGTTCCTGATGTTCTTCCCCGTGCTGTGGATGGTGCTCACCGCGTTCAAGTCGGAGAAGGACGCCGCTGCGAGCCCGCCGGTGTTCTTCGCCGCACCGACGTTCGATCAGTTCGGGCAGGTCTTCCTGCGGGGCTTCACGCCCTACTTCATCAACTCGGTGACTGCCAGCGTGCTCTCGACGGTCATCATCATTCTGCTGGCGGTTCCCGCGGCGTACGGCCTGTCGGTGCGACCCATCAAGTCGTGGCGGGACGCGCTGTTCTTCTTCATCTCGACACGGTTCATGCCGATCGCGGCGTCGATCATCCCTCTCTACCTTCTACTGAAGGCCGTGGGGGGACTGGACAACATCACTGTCTTGGCGATTCTGTATGTCGGCGTCAACTTGCCGATCGCGATCTGGATGATGAGGTCCTTCTTCTCCGAGGTCCCTCTGGAAATCATCGAGGCAGCGCGTGTGGACGGCGCGAACCTTCGCGTGGAGCTCATCCGCGTGGTGCTCCCGATCGTCACGCCCGGACTTGCCGCGGCCGCCCTGATCTGCTTCATCTTCTCCTGGAACGAGTACTTCCTCGCAACGATCCTCACGTCCTCCAACGCGCGGACCTTGCCCCCCTTCCTGGGAAGCTTCGTCGACGGGCGCGGTCAGTTCATCGCGGTTCTCTGCGCGGCGGCGACCCTCGCCGTGCTGCCGGTCGTGGCCGCGGGGTGGATTGCGCAGAAGCGACTCGTTCGCGGGCTTGCGATGGGCGCGATCAAGTAGTCGGCCGCGCGCCGCTCAGCTCAGCCGACCCCGGAGGTCGCGAGCTGGGCGGCGTCACGGTCGATCAACGTGACGTCGAGGACGTTCTTGCGGCGGTAGCGGCGCAGCGGGTTATCCAGCCGCTCGAGCAGCCGCTGCGCTGCAGCCGTTCCCAGACCCTCCGGGTCCTGGTCGACCACAGTGACCTGCGGCGAGAGCGCCGTCGCCATCGGAAAGTCTCCGAAACTGACGAGGGCGATGTCTGTGCGGTGGAGCCGGTGCAACATCGACACGATCTCGGTCGACGTCCGCGAGTTCGACGAGAAGATGCTCGAGGGTGCGTCGGAATTGTTGAGCAGCTGTTCGATCCGCGCGCCCGCGGCGGAGGGCGTGTCCCACAGCACAAGATCCTCAGGGATGGGTACACCGGCCGCGATGAGGGCGTCCCGATACCCCTCCCACCGGCGATGGCTGGTGATCACGGCGTCGGAATCGCCCACGAACGCGATCCGACGATGCCCTTGCGCCAGCAGATGACGCACGGCGGCCTGCGCGCCACCTCGATCGTCCTCGATGAACAGATCCGCCGCGAGGTTACGGGGCTCGCGGTCGATGAAGATGACCGGTAGCTGTTCCACCCATCGCTTCAGATACGCCTGACTCGAGCTGGTGGGGGCGATTATCAGTCCGCTGACCTGATGGCGCAGCAAGGTCTCCACAATGTCGGGTTCCGCCTCCGGATCTTCCCCCAAGCTAGTGACGACCAGGGTGTATCCCCGGGGGCGAGCGAGCTGATCGACCGCTTTGGTGATCGCGGCGAAGAACGGGTCGCTGATGTCGGGCACTGCGATCGCCAGCAACGGCGCACGACCGGTGCGGAAAGCGGTGGCTGCGGAGTTTGGCAAGTAGTTCAGTGCCCGCATCGCTTCCGTGACCCGCTTGTGTGCGTCCGCCGAGACGTAATCGTCACCGCGGAAAACACGAGACACGGTCTTCGAGCTGACGCCTGCGAGCCGCGCAACATCCTTCATCGTTGTCACCGGTGTCTCCTCCTCGTCGGGCGCCTGCAAGCACGATAGTCGAGCCTTCCGACATCGGCATCTGTCATCGGTGACATATTGAGGCTTGACACCGGTGACACACCGTTCTACGGTTACTTCCGAGGCCGTCGCACCAGCCGCTCCAGGGACTGCTCCAACGGAACGGACACCACGCCTTTCGCGAAGATGCGTCGTGAGCGAAAGGCGCGTCGACCTTCACCTTGAGAGCCCGTGAATCTCAAGGTGCAATACCCGAGATCGTGCCGCCGGCACGTGATCACAGCACACAGCTCACAGAGGAGTGTCCACAATGAAGTCGAACCTCAAGTTCTCCAAGCCGCTCGGCGCAATGGTCGCCACGACCGCGGTGGTTCTGGCCCTGGCCGGCTGCTCGAGCAGCGCGCCGGCGGCTTCGGACACAGCGGGAGCAGCGGACGAGGACATCAAGCTCGCGTTCGTGCCGGGCCTGATCGGCGACGAGTTCTACATCAGCATGAAGTGTGGGGTGGAGGCGGCCGCGGCCGACCTCGGCGTCTCTGTCGACACGCAGGGCCCGACCGAGTTCGACCCCACGCTGCAGCGTCCCATCCTTGACACGGTCATCGCCTCCAAGCCGGATGCGCTGATCACCTCGCCGACGGACACTTCAGCACTGACGGCCCCGCTGACGGCCGCGGTCGACAGCGGGATCAAGCTGGTCCTGGTCGACACGACCATCGACGACCCCTCGATCGCCGTGTCGTCGATCGCCTCCGACAACGTCGGCGGGGGAGCGGAGGCGTTCTCCGCCCTCAAGGAACTCGTCCCCGACGGCGGCAAGGTGCTCGTGATGTCCACCGACCCCGGAGTCTCCACGCTCGACCAGCGCGTCAAGGGCTTCGAGGGCGCGGTCAACGCGGACTCTTCCTTCGAGTACGTCGGCGTGCAGTACAGCCACAACGACCCCGCTGAGGCCGCCCGCCTGATCACCGCCGCGCTGGCAAAGGACCCCGACATCGTCGGTGTGTTCGCCGGCAACACCGCGTCTGCGGAGGGTTCCGCGACCGGCATCCGCCAGGCAGGCAAGGAAGGCCAGGTGAAGATCGTCGGGTTCGACGCCGGCCCCGCCCAGATCAAGCAGCTCAAGGAGGGCACAGTGCAGGCCCTCATCGCGCAGTCGCCCGAGCAGATCGGTCGCGACGGCGTCGAGCAGGCTGTCGCCGCCATCAAGGGCGAGAAGGTCACCAAGGAGATCCAGACCGACTTCGCCGTCATCACGCAGGACAACGTCGACACCGAGGGTGCCGACTACGTCTACAAGTCCAGCTGCTGACCCACTAGCGGTGGTGTGGGGCGCTGACGACAGATCGCGCCCCACACCCCATCCAACGATTTCCAGGGACACGTCCCCGGAGAATTCGAACGAAACGAGAGAGCAATGACCGAGACCATGCGCCGTGTCGTCGTCCGCGACGAGGGAGTCCTCCTGATCGACGCGACCAAGCCCGAGCCCCTCCCCAACGAGGTCCTTGTGGAGACCACGGTCAGCGGGGTCTGCGGATCGGACACCCACGCAGCGGCGGGGCATCACCCGTTCGTCCCACTGCCGTACCTGCCCGGTCACGAGGTGGTCGGCATTGTCCGAGAGGTCGGTGCTGACGTCACCGACGTGCAAGTCGGCGACCACATCACCGTCGAGCCCACGCTGCCCTGCTGGGAATGCAAGATGTGCCGCACCGGCCGACACAACCTGTGCGAGAACCTGCGGTTCTTCGGCTGCGGCTACGACCAAGGCGGAATGGCGGACTTCTTCACGATCCCCGCGAACCGCGTCCACCTGATCCCAGCCGGGCTGAGCGACATGCAGGCCGCGCTGATTGAGCCGCTGTCCACCCCTGTTCACGCGGTCCGCCTCAGCGGCGGTGTCGAGGGGAAGGCCGTCGTGATCATCGGCGCCGGAACGATCGGTCTGCTCGTACTCGCAGCCGCGCGTTACGGCGGCGCCCGGAAGATCGTGATGACCGACGTTCTGGAGAGCAAGCGGGATCGCGCTCTCCGCCTGGGCGCGGATGCCGTGTTCGACGGCACCCGCCCGGACGTGGTGGAAGCCGTCCGTGCCGAGTTGGGCGAAAGTGCCGACGTCATCTTCGACTGCGTCTCCATTCAGTCCACCGTCGACCAAGCGATCAAGCTGGCATTGAAGGCCGGAACCGTCATGATCGTCGGCGTCCCCGCGCGCCCGGTCACCATCCCGCTTCCGGAGGTGCAGGACCTCCAGGTGCGCATCCAGGGCAGCGCCACCTACATGCCGGAGGACTACGAGAGCGCGATCCAGATCATCCAGTCCGGCGCCGTCTCCCCGGCCGACTTCATCACCTCGCAGTACCCGCTCGAGGAGGCCGCAGCCGCGTTCGCCGCGTCCGCCGGCGGCGAGGAAGTCAAAGTCGTCCTGACCCGGACTGTCACCGACTGATTCGCCCGCATCAATTAAGGAACGCCCGTGACATCCATCACCGAAGCCGCCACCCGTGAACTGCCGTACGACCGTTCCGACGTGCGCGCCGGCATCGCGCACTTCGGGGTCGGCAACTTCCACCGCGTCCACCAGGCCCTCTACATCGATCGCATTCTCCGTCAGGGGGAGGACTTGTCCTGGGGGATTGTCGGCATCGGACTCAGCGATGGTGAGGCCGCGCGGGACAAGGCGGAGAAGTTCCACGCCCAGAACGGGCTGTATTCGCTCACCGAATACGCCCCGGACGGGAGCAGCCGGTCTCAGATAGTGGGGTCGATGATCGACTATCTGCATGCCCCATCGGACCCAGAGCGCGTGTTGTCGGTGCTCACTGACCCGAACCTGCGGATCGTGACTTTGACGATCACCGAGGGCGGCTACCTGCTGAACGAGACCACCGGTGTGTTCCAGGTGGACCACCCCGCGGTTCAGGCAGGTCTCGCAGCAGACGCGCCGACGACGGTGTTCGGATTTCTGGTGGAAGCGTTGCGGCGACGGCGCAAAGCAGACACCGTCCCGTTCACAGTCGTCTCCTGCGACAACCTGCGTCAGAACGGCTCGACTACCCGGCGCGCGGTCGTAGGGTACGCGGCTGCCGTCGACGCAGAGCTGGCTGACTGGATCGATGCGAACGTGTCGTTCCCGAACTCGATGGTCGACCGGATTGCCCCATACGTTACCGACGAGGATCGCGTGCGGTTGAATGCGGAAACCGGGATTGACGATCTTCTTCCGGTGATGAGCGAGAGCTACCTCCAGTGGGTGATCGAGGATGAGTTCCCAGCCGGTCGCCCTGCACTGGAGAGCGTCGGGGTGCAGCTGCGTCCCGATGTGCACGCGTTCGAGGCGGTGAAGGGCCGCATGCTGAACGCCTCGCATGTGCTGCTCTCCTACCCGGGCCTGCTGCTCGGATACCGGTACGTCGACGAGGCGATGCGCGACGAGCGGCTGCGGGAACTGCTGGACGTGTTCATGGAGACAGACGTCATCCCACTTCTCACCGCACCGGAAGGGGTCTCCCTCCAGGAATACAAGCAACTCATCCTGGACCGATTCGCCAATCCCGCCGTCGGCGATCAGCTGATCCGGATCGCGACGGACGGCGCGGCGAAGATCCCGGTGTTCCACACCGCAACCATCCGCGAACTTATCGAGAAGCGCGCCGACATTCGCCGGGAAGCTTTCCTGTTCGCTTGCTATACCCAGTACCTCGCAGGCAGTGATGACAACGGTGGGGCCATCGAGGTCACCGAGCCATCGCTGACCCGTACGGAATGGGACGCGTTCGCGGGCGAGAATCCGTTCAACGTCTTGCGGTTCCCCACATTCCGACCGCTTGTGCTCACGAGCGCTTACGCGTTCACCGACGAGTACCTCGCAATGCGCGCCCGCATGAACGAAAGTGTGGCGTCGGCGCTGGAGGTGGCGGTCCGCACCCGGGTCGACGTGTGATGCCATGAGCGGGTCCGACCTCCCTCCTGGCGCAACCCGGCCGCCGACCGCTGGTGAGTCGGCCCAGGCGGGAGTGGTTCACGGCAGTCCGGCCGGGTTCGACTCCGGATGCCGGTCTAGCGGTGCATGCCGCTTTCACCGGTCAGCGCACTTTCTGACCTGCGTGGAGGCGGCCGCTCGTGCGCGCGGCGACTATTCCCTGCGGTTGCTCCCCAGCGATCAGCCCATCCCGCGGCATGCGACAGGGGCGGCGGAACAGAGCGACGAGGACGCATCCGCCGCTTCTTTGAACCAGCCGGTTCATGGAACGGTCTGGGGCTATCGCAGGGGGTGTCACCGCCGAGAGGAGTGCCCGAACTGGTCCGAAGGCAAGGTCAGTTGCACGGATGCTCGCCGGCAGTACTATGACGCCTACCGCGCCCGGCGCATGAACGGCGACGGCACAGCGGTCCTTCATGGAACGTCGCGGGGGTACCTCACTGGATGCCGGGAAAGACGCCAATGCCCAGCCGGGGCTGATGGGCTGACCTGCGTGGACGCTCGCCGCCAATACAAGACCGCTCGGGCCCGCAGCACAGGAGTGCTCCCCCCACCCGAACTGACTGACGCGGTGACAGCCCGCGAGATCGTCCGGATGCTCATGGCCCAGGGGTACTCTCTACGGGCCGTGGCTCGTGATGCAGGTCTGGGTAAGGAGACCGTGAGGTCGTTGGTTGCCCCCGGATCAATGGAGTCGAGGCATCGCATCACGGCGTTGACACAGCTGCGTATCCAAGAGCTCGCACAGCGAACTGGCCTAGCTCCTTATCGCGATCAACTTCAAGCTGTCGTCGCAGGACAATGAGCCTGACCGCGCGGCACGTGGGCTTGGGAGCGACATCGACCCAGTCTCGCTTCCGCGCCACGGGGACTTTCGGGGGCTAGCTGTGATGTCCAGGGACGTCGCTTCGCGCGCGTGATCGGCTCACGGGCGAAGACGCCGCCACCGGGCCGAGGGGACGGCCGGGATGGCAGCTCGCTCGAGCCGCCCTGGGACGATGCCGACCAGGACCCCACCAGCGACGGTGAAGCGGATTGTGCAGCTGCGGTGGCGGCGCCGCCTGGGTCGAGTGCAGATCGCGGGTGAGCTGGGGCGGGTCGCGTCGACCGTCCATGCCGTGCTGGTGCGATGCCGGACCAACCGGCCCACTCACATCGACCGCCTCACTGGAGAACACCTGCGCCGCTACGAGCTTCCACCACACTCTCGCGGACGGCTGAGCATACGCCCGCCTCTATCAATCCGAGAACGAAACGCCCTCAAGCCCTACCCGGCTGGATGCACTTCTACAATCACGACAGGCGCCACTCCGCAATCCGAGCCACACCCATCAGCAGAATCAACAACCTGCCTGGACATCACAGCTAGCCGGCTCAGCGGAACCTTCGCCGCCGCGGACGAAAGGATCTTGCCTGTCCCCAGCGCCGTTGTCGACTTCGCCCACGCCACCTATGTCATGGCCTCCGAGCACCGACCTGCAGAGCACGGTCGAAAACGCTACGAGGGCGGTTCGCCGCCGGTTGATCTAGCCGCCAACTCAATCAGTCCTGGCTCAGAGCCCGGGAAGCGTCGGGTGCTTGCCGGCGAGTCAAAGTTCCTCGAATCGATAGACCTAGCAACCTCGCCACCGCTGTGAGTGTGGAGAGGCGGCGACGTCACCGAAGGGGTTCTGTCCCAGATCCTTTGAACCCCAGTTCGAAGTGACTCTTGATTTCAAGCGCTTTACATGACAAGGTGCTTACCTGAAGCAGAATTCAAGCGCTTGAAATTGCATCGCGGGATGTGATGTCAAGTGCGCCATCACACTCTGGCAAGTGCGACCGACCCGTCGGCCCTAACCCGGCGAACGGCCGACCGCTCGCCCCGCGGTGACCTCGTAGTCGATGTCGCGATCGCGTGCCCAGAGGAATCGGGACAAAGGAGACCCCATGTCAAAATTGCTCAAGGCGGCGGCACTGACCGCTGCCGCATCGCTGGTTCTCGCGGGCTGCGCAAGCACCAGCGGGGGCGACGGCGACGTCACCAAGATCAACCTCTGGGCTGGTTTCCAAGGTGCTGACGGCGACGCCATGAAGTCGATCGTCGAAGACTTCGAGACTGCGAATCCAGGAATCGACGTGACGTTCTACACCGCGCCGTGGAACGAGATGTTCACCAAGTTCGGAACCGCTTACGGCACACCCTCCGGGCCCGACGTCGTGATCATGCACGCCACCGACATCGCGAACTTCGCCTCGCGCAACATGTTGACGCCGCTCGATGACATCACCTCCGATCTCGGCATCGACGAGAGCGACTACGCCGCGCCGGTGTGGGCAGGGAACACGTACGACGGAACTCAGTGGGGGATCCCACTCGACTACCACCCGATGGGCGTATTCAAGAACGTCGCGGCGTTCGAGGCGGCCGGTATCGACCCGAACATAGAGTTCACCAGCAAAGAGCAGTTCCTCGAGATCGCGCATGAGCTCACCACGGGTGAGCAGTACGGCATCGGCATCGGCAGCGACCACGCTCACTCCATGCGCTACTGGTACGGCCTTCTCTATCAGGCGGGTGGAAGCTTTCTCAACAGCGACGACACCGAGGCGACGTTCAACGACGCGGCCGGCACGGATGCCCTCCAATTCCTCTCCGACCTGGTCAACGTCGACAAGGTGGCGCCGCCTCAACAGAGCGACATCGATCGCGACTTCCTTGCCGGCACGACCGCGATGGTGATCGAAGGGCCGTGGTTCATCCCCAGCGCCGACGAATCGGGCATGGAATACACGGTCGCCCCGTTCCCGACGATCTTCGACGAGGCCGGCACGTGGGCCGGATCGCACACCATCACCATCCCCTCCGGCAACTCCGACCCGGACCGGCAGGCGGCTGCGAAGAAGCTCGTCAACTACCTCGCGGAGAACTCGCTGAAGTGGGGCGAGAGCAGCGGCCAGATTCCCGCGTCGAAGAAGGTCGTCGAATCGGAGGAGTACCAGTCACTTCCGACATACGACAAAGCCGCGGCCTTCATCGCGCAGGCCGATGACGTGCACTACGAGCCCTTGATCCCCAAGACCGCCGAACTCGGCGCAGACAACCCCCTCTCACCGGTGCTCACAGCCGTGCTCGAGGGCGTTCGCGGCGATAAGTCTCCTCAAGACGCGCTGGACCAGGCAGCGGAGAGCACCGATGGCATCCTCGCTCGCTGAGCGAATCACCCCCGGGGGCGCACAGCGTCCCCGGGGGGATCGCCCCTCTCCCACCGCGCGTCGTCGTGGCATGGGCGCTAGCCGGCGGAGCGAGCTGTTCTGGCTTGCGCTCTTGCTGGCGCCCTTCATGGCGTTCCTCGTCGTCTTCAAGATCGCGCCGATCTTCATCAACATCGCGTTCAGCTTCATGCAGGTCGACCTGCAGGGAGGCGGTGAATTCATCGGTGCGGCGAACTACACGCACCTCGCCAACGACGAGCTGTTCTTCACCGCGCTGCGCAACACCTTCCAGTACCTCCTGTACGTCGGCCCGGTTAACGTCGTTCTCGGTTTCGTCATCGCACTTCTGCTGAACGTCAAGCTTCGCGGGCGCACTGTGGCGAGGGGAGCGGTGTTCCTGCCGTACATCCTGATGGTCACCGTCGTCGGCATCACCTGGCGCTGGATCCTCGATGGCACTAACGGGCTTTTGAATCACTATCTCGAGATGCTTGGGCTCGGTCCGATCTATTTCCTCACGGACCCAGCTACGGCGATGATCGGCATTGCTCTCACTTCGATCTGGTGGACGGTCGGCTACAACGTGATCATCTATCTCGCGGCGTTGCAGGACATCCCGGCCGAATTGATGGACGCGGCGTCGATCGACGGGGCAGGGCCGTGGCGCAGGCTATGGAGTATCACCATCCCGCTGATGAAGAACACGACCTTCTATGTGGTCATCACGACCGTCATCTACTCGATGCAGGTGTTCGGTCAGGTGTACGTGATGACCTCCGGCGGCCCGAGCTATAGCACGCTCTCGCTCGTCCAGTACATGTACATCAAGGGGTTCAAGGAGTTCGACCTCGGCTACGCCGCGACGATTGGCACTGCGCTGTTCGCGGTGATCGGACTCCTGTCCGCGGTCGTGTTTGTCCTGTTCCGGGACCGCGCGAGCCGCCGCCCGCTGCGACGCCTGACTAGAAAGGTCGCGCGATGAGCATTGCCGTACTCAACCGGCCCCGCGCAGGGCGGATCGCCCTCCGCGTCATCCTCTACGTCTGCATGATCGCGATCACCGCGCTCGCTCTGGCACCGATCGTTTGGATGATCTCTACATCCCTCAAGACGACCGGAGAGATCTTCAACGGTGACGTGAACTGGATCCCCCGGGAACCTACTTTTGAGAACTACCAGCGGGCGCTCACCCAGTACCCACTCGGCAACTGGATGTTCAACAGCGTTGTGATCGCCGTAGCCACGATAGGTCTGACCTTCCTCACGCACGTCACCGCGGCCTACGCGATCGCGAAGATTCAGTTTCGGTTCAAGCCACTACTGATCATCGTGCTGCTCGCGACCATCATGATCCCTCGCGAGCTCACAGCGATCCCCGTCTATGGGTACGTTCGCTCGTGGAACTTGATGGACACCCAGACTGCAGTGATCCTGCCGCAGATCGCCGAGGCGATCACAGTGTTCCTGCTGATCCAGTTCTTCTCGAACATGCCTGACGAGTACGTCGAAGCGGCGCGCCTTGACGGCGCGAACCATTGGACGATTCTGTGGCGGATATTCGTTCCGCTCGCCGGGCCGGCCATCGCGGTGATGGTCATTCTCGCCTTCGTGAACTCCTGGAACAACTTCTTCTGGCCGCTGCTGGTCACGTTCACGGACGCGTCGATGCCCCTGCCCGTTGGACTGTCGACGATCATGGCCAGCTATAGCGAGTCATCTGCTGCGCGTCAGTACGGGCTGCTCATGGCCATCTCCATCATTGCGGCTGTTCCTACGATCGCGCTCTTCCTCGCGCTTCAGCGCCGTTTCGTCGAGGCCGTCACCTCTACCGGCCTCAAGGGCTGAACTCGCTCCCCTCACCAGAAAGCTACGACTATGACTTCAACAGATGTGATCGCTGCGTTTGTCCATGACAACGACGGCGTCCTGCCTGTGCGCCCGACATGGATCGCCCATAACTTCCTCGAGCCCGGCCTCAGGCTCGGTCTTGCGCCCGAAGACTACGATCAGGGCGAGCGCGGTCTCATCATGGAGCGCTGGCTGTGCTCCGAAACCCTTGCCGGGGACGATGCCTCGGGGGAGGGGCTCTCCGAACTCGACATTCCGGGCGAATCCATCACCGTCGCCGACGCGATCGCTCGGCACCCCGTGCTGATCATGGGCGAGAACTACGCCGCGACGCATGACACGCTCGGACGGCTCGTGAAGATCTTCGACTTCGGCACGCGACTCTTCTTCCACATGCACCAGCGGGCCGAACATCTTCAGTCGCAGGGCAAGGTACCGAAGGACGAGGCCTACCACTTCCTCGACGCACCCATGGGAGACCATCCGGAGTCCTTCTTCGGCGTGCAACGCTTCCTCGTGGAGCGGGGGCTCCACCTCGACTACTTCCGCGACATCCTGAACGAGTGGACAGCTGGCGAAGCGGATGTCCTAAAGTACTCGATGGGCTTCGTCAACGTGCCGGGCGAGGGCTTTCTCATCGATTCGGGCATTCTCCACGCTCCAGGGACCGCGCTGACGCTGGAAATTCAGGAGCCGTCCGACGTGGGAGCGATCATGCAACCGGTGGTACAGGGGCACGCCATCGACAAGACCATGCTGTTCAAGGATGTCGAGCCGGACGAGGTTGCCGCGCGCGGCGTCGACGCGGTCCTGGATCAGGTCGACTGGGACGCCAGCTCGGACCCTCGTTTCTTCGAGCATCGACACCTTCGACCGATCCCGATCGAGTGCATGCTCCAGGGGAACACTTTCGAGGAGTGGATCTACTACGGCACAACGAAGTTCAGCGGGAAGCGGTTGCGCGTCGATCCGGGTGCCGAGTTCCTGAGCGTGGAGGAGGGAGTCCACAGCATCTTCGTGTGGCGTGGTGAGGGGCAGATCGGCCGGCATCGCGTTGTCGCCGGCGCGCCCGAACTGCACCGGTGCGAAGATGAGCTGCTTGTCTGTCACGAGGCCGCGGTCCGCGGCTACTCGGTAAAGAACACTGGTAGCGTGCCGCTCGTGGTCTTCAAGTTCTTCGGGCCCGACCTTAACGGGCACGCTCCCCAACTCGGCTACGGCCTGTGAGGGAGTTCTGAGTGCCGAGGCTGGGACTGAAAGACATAGCGCAAGCACTGGGAGTGTCCGAATCCACGGTGTCGCTTGCGCTCAATGACAGACCGACTGTCAACGCCATCACCAAGCAGCGTGTTCTCGACTACGTCGCCGAGGTGGGTTACAGCCCGAATCCGATGGCGCGCGGGCTCGCCACGCAGAAGACGATGACGATCGGACTCGTCTGTCCCGACACGGAGAACCCCTACTACGGCAGTCTGGTCAGACACGTCGCCGACAGCTGCGAGCAACTCAACTACTCGCTGATGCTGTCCCTCTCCGGCGGCAGTCTCGAGCGCGAAGCCCGGATCCTGAAGAACTTCGTCGACAAGCAAGTCGACGGTGTGGTCATCATGCCGCAGAATGCGGCATCCAATCCGTACGCGAAGTTGGGTGCCTTCGCGGATGCCGGAATCCCACTCGTGTTCTGCACTTCCTTCTACAGCGGGTTCGAGGATGTATGTGTGCGCGGAGATTACGCGCAGGGGGCGTTCGAGCTCACAAGTTGGCTACTCCAGAACGGGCACCGCGAACTGTGGTACCTCGTTACCGAAGACGTATCCGTACCTGTGGCCTCTGAACGCATTCGGGGCTATCAGCAGGCTTTCGAGGCACAAGGTGTGCCGCTGGACCCGGATTGGATCGTTCCCTGCAGGGAGATCAGCAGTGCATCGGGCGCCACGATCGTCCGCGACCTCCTGCAGCACCGCGACCTCCCGGACGGAATCTTGGCACTCAACGACTACATGGCTTTCGGCGTGATACGTGAGCTCGAAGACCTGGGATACGCGGTGCCGCAGGACGTTTCGGTTGCGGGCTACGACGACGTCTTCTATGCGTCGCTTGCGACCGTTCAGTTGACGACGGTCCGGCAGGATCTAGAAGAGACATCTAATCGATGTGTCTCTCTGCTCATGAGCATGATCGATCACCCGTCCAGCCGGGACGACGCTCCTGCGACCGATCGACTCGTTCCCCAGTCGCTCGTCGTCCGCGGCACGACGGCTCGCCCCTGAGACGTGAGGTCGAGGGCTCGATCTGGTGCACCGCTCAGAGTAGTGCGGCGGGCGGCTCGGATCCGCGCATCCCGGTGACCGCCGTGATCACGCGATCCCCCATCGCGGCGGCCCTCTTCAAAGCTGATTGATGGACCTAGGGATGGCATTCACGTCAACGGCCACAATGCTCGTCCGCGGGATTCCGTGTTTGTCGAAGTTGTAAGGAAGCGGTGAGAGTCTGTCGCGTCCATGCACCTCAGGTCGGACGCTGGCCTATTCGTGAACATCGACTACGGTTCGACCACGTGTGCGCCCGCGAAGGACCTCGGCGGCATAAGGAATCGTGTCGCCCAACCGGATTGTTGTTGTCATGGCGTCGAGCAAATCGGTGTCGAGCTCTGTAGCAAGCGCACCCCACGCGCGCTGCCGCAGAGCGACGGGGGCGTCGACCGAGTTCGCGCCCGTGAGAGACACGTCGCGCAGAATGAAAGGCAGCACGCTGGCGGGCAGGTCGCCGCCTTGAGCGAGACCGCAGGCAACCACAGTTCCGCCATAGCTGGTCTGTGCGAGAACGTTGGCGAGTGTCGTGCTCCCCACGGAGTCGATGGCTCCCGCCCAGCGTGGCGATTGCAGCGGCTCGCCAGTCCGGTCCGAGAGGCTGCGGCGATCAATAACCCTTGCGGCGCCCAGGCTTTCAAGGTAGTTGCGTTGCTCGGCGGCGCGCCCGGTGGAGGCTACGGCCTGATACCCACGATGCGCGAGGAGGGCGATCGCAACACTACCGACGCCTCCTGCGGCGCCTGTGACGAGGATCTCGCCCGAGTCGGGCCAGACACCGGCGTCTTCCAGCTTGAGAACGGCGATCATGGCAGTGAACCCGGCGGTGCCGATTGCGGCCGCCCGCGCCGGAGTGAGCGCCGTAGGAAGACGCACCAGGGCATTGGGGCTGACTCTGGCTCGGGTTGCGAAACCACCGTGACGGTACTCACTGAGGCCGTCGCCGTTTAGCACGACAACGTCACCAGTGAGCCAGTGTTCGGTGCTTGAGGCGGTCACGGTGCCAACGAGGTCGATGCCGGCGATCAGCGGCCAGGACCGCACGACGCCGCCCAGCCCTGCTACGGCGAGGCCATCCTTGTAGTTGTACGAGGAGAAGTGGACGTCCAACTCGACCGCTCCGTCGAGGAGCGTCTCCTCGTCAACCTCGGTGAGACGGGCCCGCTGGTCCCGGGATTCGATCACCACTGCTCGCACGAGCACCTCCTTAGGAACTAATGGAGACCGACGTCTCCGGTTCGGCACAAAGTCGAGCACGCTCAAAATTGACTATACTCGAAACCTGAGCGAACGCAGACTCCGAAGGCAGAGGGTACTTGGTGGACGAAGAGATCCCGATAGGACGACGGGAACGAAACAAACAGGAGAAACTCGCCCGGATCTTTCAGGCGGGCGCGGAGTTGTTCGAGGCACGCGGGGTGTCCACGGTGACGACGCAAGAGCTCGCCAGTCGTGCCGATGTCGGAACGGGCACGCTCTTTGAGTACGTGGCGACTAAGACCGAACTGCTGGTGATGATCTACAACCGGTACTTCGCTGAATCGCTACGGGACGGTTGGTCAGCCCAATCGCACGAGCAGGGGCTGCGGGATCGCGTGCTGGCGTTGTTGCATCCCGTACTCGTCTGCCATCGCCGGCATGCCGAGAATGGCCGGGCGTATCTGCACGAGATCGTCTACGGTCCGGCGGCTGAGCGCTATCGAGGTGAGGCGATAGAGCTTGTAGAAACCTTTCAGAAGCAGCTTGAGGACGTGCTCGTCGACACACGTGCTGTGGGACGACCTGCGGCGGAGGCGAGCGCACGAGTGGTGTTCGCGGTCATCTTCCTGACCCTCTCCGACGCGCGGTTAGTGGAGTCGACCGCCGATGGTCTGCTGGGTGAAATCGACCGGCTGCTCGCCGCGCACTTTCGAAATTGGAACCCGGGAGACAGGAAAGCTGGATGACAACCCGATACGACCCGACTCAGACTGGGCTGCTCGTCGTGGATCCATACAATGACTTTCTCGCCGAAACGGGCAAACTCTGGCCTGCCGTGGCCGAGGTCGCCGCCGCAGTGAGGACCGTCGAGCGCATGCGCGCCGTCGTCTCCGCGACGCGGCTGGCCGGGGCGCGGGTGTTCTTCGTGCCTCACCGCCGGTGGATGCCTGGCGACACCGATCAATGGCGGTTCCCGAACGCCTCGCAGCTCAGTGCCGCGCGTCTCGAACTGTTCGCAAAGGACACCTGGGGTGGGACGTTCCATGACGAATTCCCCGTGCTCGACGGAGATGTAGTGGTTTCTGAGCACTGGGCGCAGTCCGGGTTCGCAAACACCGATCTGGACCAGCAGTTGCGTCAGCGCGGCATCGACCACGTCATCATCGTTGGGCTCTTGGCCAACACCTGCGTGGAGTCGACCGGTCGGTTCGCCATGGAAGCGGGGCATCACGTCACACTCGTCCCTGACGCGACCGCCGCATACAGCGCTGACGCGATGCACGCTGCGCACACCATCAACGCCCCGACGTTTGCGCACGAGATCCTCACGACCGTAGAAGTCGTCCGTGCCCTCGTCCCAGTGCCTTCCGCGGCATGAACAGACGTGCGCCGCAGACCGCGACGCAAGAAAGGAGCACGACCGTGCCAAAGACGATGCTGGCAGGGCGGATGAACTTCGCTGCAAAGGCCTTCGCGGTGAACGAGATCACCGTTCCGTTCCCTCGTCCTGGGGAAGTTCGAGTTCGCGTGCGGGCGGCCGGCCTGTGCCTATCAGACGTTCATCTGATTGACGGGACTCTCAGCCCATTGCTGTTACCCGGCGATGAGGTGACCCTCGGCCATGAGGTAGCAGGCGAGGTCGAATCTCTCGGTGACGGTGTAACCGGGGTTGCGATCGGCACCCGTGTCATCGTGGGAGCCGGCAAGGTAGTTGACGGGGTCAACTGGACGATGGGCGTGGACTACGACGGCGGCTGGGCCGAGTACGTCGTGGTTCCCGCTGATCTCCTCGTCCCGATCCCCGACAGTCTTCCGTTTGAGCAGGCTGCAATCATCCCCGACGCCGTTTCCACCCCCTGGGGTGCCATTGAGTGGACTGGGCAGGTGAGGCAGGGAGAGTCCGTCGGGGTATGGGGCGTCGGCGGACTGGGTGCGCATGGCGTGCAGCTCTTGCGTTTCGCGGGCGCTGCCCCGATCGTAGCCGTCGACCCTCTCGAGGCTGCACGTACACGGGCCCTCGAGTTCGGCGCGGACCTCGCCCTTGATCCCGCCGACCCCGAGTTCGCGGGTCAGATAGGGTCCGTGACTGCTGGTCGAGGCCTGGACGTCGCGATCGATTTCGCGGGTGTCGCCCCGGTGCGCGCCCAAGCGCTCGGTGCCCTCCGGGTCGGAGGTCGTCTAATACTTGTGGGTATCAGCGGGAAGCCGTTCACGGTGGAAAACGACGCGACGTACCAGTACACCCGCAAGCAGATCCTCGGCCACTATGGTTCGGAGGACCGCCACGTCGGCGATCTCGTCCGGCTCTTTACGCTCGGCCGTCTCGACTTCTCCCGATCAATCAGCGGTACATTCGCGCTCTCTGACGCCGCCGAGGCCGTCGAACGGTTGCGCGACAAGCGCGACACTCCAATCCGATTCGTACTTATCCCCTGAAGTCGGGGCCAGGCGATGCGTCAATTGGACGTCAGGAAGCAACCTTTGCCGGGTGCCGGGATATCTGCTGGGCGCGCACGGGCACGAGAGCAACTGCTTGACGCAGCGTACGAGACTTTCATCACTGTCGGCATCGACGCGGCATCCATAGACCAACTGAGTGCCAATGCCGGCCTCACTCGTGGGGCGTTCTACTCCAACTATTCTTCAAAAGAAGAGATCGTTCTTGCCGTGTTGATGCGCCAGGCTGAATCCAGGCTGATACGACTCACGAGCCTGGTGGGCCGGCTCGCGCGAGAGACCAGCAGTTCTTCTATGGGCGTCCTGGAGCTCGCCGCTTTTGCTCAGGACTTCCTCGACGGTGAGTTCGGCGACCATAAGTGGGTGATCCTGATTGCAGAGTTCGAGATGCTCGCGTTCCGACAGCGACACATCACCGAGTTGTACGCGCGCGTACAGCAACGCTTTGATGAAGCATTAGCGAACATCCTCCAGAGTGGGCTGACTCGGCTCCGACTCGAAATCTCAACGGATCCCACTAGGGCGGCCCGGATCATTGGGGCCACCTATGTCGACGCCGTCCGGCGCTCCGCGCTCGGAAGTCAGCCGCATTCCGAGATCGCTTTCATTGTCGCACGCGCCGTGATCGCGCTTACTCGTCCAGTTCCACGGGCGTTAGAGATGGCATCTGACGCATCCGTCGCCGAGGTTGAGACAGGACCGTGACATTTGATTGAACCTCTTGACCGCCGGTAACGTCGCCTTGATTGACCGTGTCGTACATTCCTTTAGGAGCATGGTGTCAATCGGGCACGAGCGAGAGTATTCAATCCCAGTCCGGCCAACGCCGGGACACATGGTCGACGAAGCGGGCGCGAACCGCGGAGCGTCCGGCCCGTCGAAGCGGAGGCGTCTAGCTTCTGTTCGTGTCAGCCCCGCTTCGCTCGTCGGGTGTGCCCCGAACGGTAGTACCGCGCGACCTGGTTGGCAGCATCCCTAAGGAGTTGTGCTTGGCCGCACAGTTGTCAGCGGGCGAGACCGTCGCGGACGATCGTTACGAAGGTCGAGACGAGTCTCTGAAGTGCGCTGTCGTCTAGACGACGGCGGATCGCGAGCAGCAGCACGCCGTTCATCGCCGCCCATAGGACTTCCGAAGTGGCCGCCGGATCCAAGGCGGTCGCGATTCCACGGTCGGACGCGGAGCGCAGCGCGGACTCGAGTCGCGTGTTCTGCTCCGCGACGGCTGCTGTGACCGCCGCCGCGACCGCATCGGACTCGGGCGGTTCAGCGAGAAATCGGAACTCGTTGGGGTGCTCGACCGCGAATCGGGCGTATGCCTCGGCCACCCGGATCAAATCGTCGATGCTCTCGCCCAACGACGCATACGCCGGTTCCATGTAGGCGCGATTCACCTCGAACGCGCGGTCCGCCAGTGCCATCAGGATGGCCGCTCGGTTCCCGACTCGGTTGTAGATCGTCTGTACGGCGACATCCGCCTCGTCGGCGATCGCCTGCAACGTCAGAGCAGCAGAGCCGCCGCGGCTCAGAATGTCGAAGGCTGCGTCGACGATGTCGAGCTGTCCTCGTTCACGCTTGCGTTCCCGTCGAGTCGGCTCCAATGGCTGGGTGTCGTCGGTCATGGGAATCCTGGTCTCGATTGCGGGGTGATCATGATGGGATTAGTATCTAAACTTAGAATGACATTCTCACATTGGAGTGAGCATCCAAATGGTACGACGTGACGTCAAGATCTCCGTTGCCGGCGATAGCTGCGCAGCCTGGTACTACGTTCCCACGCCCAAGAAGGCTAGCGCCGCCTCGGATTTCCGGCCGCCGGTGATCGTCATGGCACATGGACTGGGCAGCGTGAAAGAGATGCGGCTCGATGCGTATGCTGAGCGGTTCGTAGCGGCGGGGTACGCAGTCCTTGCATTCGACTACCGGTACTTCGGCGGAAGTGAGGGAGAGCCGCGGCAGCTCCTCGACGTCAGGTCCCAGCTTCAGGACTGGGCAGCAGCCGTTGCCTGGGCACGGCAGCAGCCTGATATCGACCGCGATCGGGTGGTGCTTTGGGGGACCTCGTTCGGTGGCGGTCACGTGATCCGTGTCGCGGCACGCGATCGAAGGATCGCGGCCGTGATCGCGCAATGTCCCTTCACGGATGGGTTCAGCTCAGCTCGTGCGACAAACCCACTCACCACATTGCGAGTGGCGCCCGTCGCTGTGGCGGACGCGATAGGCGCTGCCCTGAACAAGCGGCCTATGACGGTCGCCTCCGCCGGCCCGCCCGGTTCGGCTGCCTTGATGACCTCCCCGGACTCAGAGCCCGGGTACCTCGCGCTCACCACTCACGCTCCCGCCTTCCGAAACGAAGTGGCGGCCCGGCTCGCACTTGAGATCGGCCGTCAAGCTCCCGGACGCGAGGCGAAGAAGGTGAACTGCCCGATCCTCTTCGCGATCTGCGAGTTCGACGCCGTGGCCCCGGCAAAAGCGACCCAACGATACGCCGCCCAAGCTCCGTTCGGCGAAGTGCGGCTATATCCCATCGGCCACTTCGACATCTACGTCGGCGAGCCGTTCGAGCAGGCAGTGTCGGACTACCTGCAATTCCTAACTCGTCACGTACCGGTCGCAGTCACGCGACGGAAAGGCTGAGACATGCGCAAGTACGAACTCGCCGGCCGCACGGTCGCGATCACTGGCTCCACGGGCGGGCTGGGCAGTCGCCTGGCGGAGAGCGCCCGTCGGCGGGGCGCGAATCTCGTCCTCCTGGATATCGATGCCGAAGCGGTGGCCGCTCAGGCGTCGGCCTTGGGGGGCGACACCGTGGCATCAGGGCATTCCGTCGACGTCAGGGACGCCGGATCGGTGCAACGCGCCATCGACGCAGGGGCAGACCACTTTGGCCGTCTCGACGTCGTGATAGCCAACGCGGGTATCACCGACGTCAGCCCGATCGCGACGACGAACCCCGCCACGTTCGAGCGCGTCATCGACATCAATCTCAACGGCGTCATGCGCACGTTCCGTGCCGCAATCCCGCACGTTCAGAAGCACGGGGGATACCTTCTAGCGGTGTCGTCGATGGCGGCGTTCATCCACTCGCCGCTCCAGGGCGCGTACACCGCGTCGAAGGCGGGCGTCTGGGCGCTTTGCGACTCGACGCGCCTGGAAATGCGGTACCTGGGTGTCGGAGTCGGAAGCCTGCACCCGACGTTCTTCCGCACCTCTCTCATGGATAACATGCTGGATGACCCGGCCGGGAGATCACTCTGGGGCGGCAACTCTGGCGGCATCTGGAAGATGGTGAGCATCGACGAAGTCGTGGATGCTGCGCTGAGTGGGATCGAACGCCGCGCTGAGACGATCGTGGTCCCCTCCAGCAACCGACTGCCGGCGGCCGCGCCCGGACTATTCCGCGCTCTGGTCGAGAGACTCGGATTCACCGATCACGGCATCCGGACCTCCGTTGAAGCCGCCGCGCAGCGGCGGTGAGCGAACGGCGCGACAGGAAGAGCCGAGATGGTGATCACAGATCTTGATGGCCTGCCCGCAGACGAGCAGTATCGCGCCCTCAATGGGTGGGGCACCCTGTCCGCCCAATCCATCCGGATCGTGGACTACGCGGCGGACTTCACCCGAGTCAGGGTGCGGCTCGATCTCACGTCGGAGAACGCGAACTACATGGGTACAGCCTTCGGCGGGTCACTGTTCTCCATGATCGATCCATTCCTCGTTGTGATGGCGAAGAATCAGCTCGGGTCGTCGTACGTCGTCTGGGACAAGGCCGCCGAAATCACGTTCGTTGCGCCGGGCGTGGGGCCCGTCGAAGCCCTGATCGAACTGAACCCGTCGGTCGTCGAAGAGATCCGCCTCGCTGCGAGCGACGGTGCCAAAGTGCTCCGCTGGTTCGATATCGACGTGCGCGACACTGAAGACTCAGTGGTTGCGAGTGTCCGACGCCAGCTCTACGTCCGCGAGCGCAGGGAGTCAACCGCCCCGTAAGGTTCGGTCTTCTGGCGCATCTGAACGCGCACCGAATCGGATGGTAGCGGACTGCGTTCACTCGTCGCCGCGTGGACGGTCGATCGATCGAAATTGAGGGACTCTGAGATGAACGGGACACCGTCGGCTGACAATACCGTGACCCGGAGTGGGCGCAGAGCAGACCAGCAAAGCGCCGGCCGCCCTCCGGTGCGACCAGCACCCTCGAGCCGGGATGGAGCGGAGCGGACTGCCTCCCGTCTCTCGACCCTCGTCCGAGTCGGACTCGCGCGGGTCCCGCGTGCGATCGTGAACCTCGTCCTTCGGCTGAGGAGTTCGAAGCGCGTCTTCCGTAGCCGAAAGAGATCCGCGGACGCGCGATTGCGAGCAAGCCTCCGCCCACGCCGATACGGCCCGCCGCGGCGGGTGCTGCGGCGGGCTTCTGTCTCGGTGCGTCGCTCCGTACACGACTGGCCCGTCTACACGGTGCAAGCCAGGCATCGACAGGCTTCGCGGGTTGACGTGCTCTACTTTCACGGGGGTGCGTATGTTGAGGAGATCACCGCGACGCATTGGCTGTTCATCGAACAGCTCGTCCACCGGACGGGCGCGCGCGTGATCGTGCCGATCTATCCGCTTGCCCCCTTGAGTACGGCCGCGCGTACCGTCCCTCGATTAGTGGATCTCTTCGCACTTCTCGCTGATGCGGGTGGTTCGCGCGGGCTCGTAGTCATGGGCGACTCGGCTGGCGGCGGGCTTGCCCTCGCCGTGGCGCAGCAGTTGCGGGATCGACACTTTCGACTCCCCGATCGACTCATCCTCATCTCGCCCTGGCTCGACGTGGAAATGTCCCACGCTCGTGCACGCGAGATCGAGCCTCGCGATCCGATGCTCGCCATTCCGGGGCTGAGGGACGCCGGAATGGCCTATGCCGGGGAGTTGCAGCACACGGATCCGCTCGTCAGTCCCCTGTACGGAGACCTCGAGGGTCTACCGCCCGTGATGTGCTTCACAGGGACGGCCGACCTGCTAAACCCCGACGCTGTCAGATTGGCCGAGAAGCTGAACGACCCGGCGATGATCAACCTGGAAGTCAGCGCGGGAGAGTTCCACGTGTATCCGCTGCTGCCCACGCCTGCCGGTGCGCGGGCGCGAACGCGGATCTTCCGGGCTCTCGAAACACTAGCCGCACAATCCGATTTCGCGGTCTAGGTCGCGTGCGACATCCCGGGGCCTCGGTATCACCCTGGGGGCGCTCTCCACGGGAGTGCTCACGCACGTCTCGCGCTCTGGGTGTGCCCGGCCGTCCGGAGAAGCCGCGATGCAGCTCGGACGGTACTGCTGTTCGGCGCAAGGGTGGTTTCTCCACGACATAGTTCGCGCTATCAGTGCGGAGATTCTTCGTTTAGAGTGCCGAAGTGGCCGCATCATGCGGGCACCTCGGGGAGCGTGAAGGAGCGTATCGATGGGGGGATCATCGAGCGCGCGTCGAACCCGCTCGACGAGCGCTGCGACGCACGCCCGGACCCGGCGGGAACTGCGCAAAGCCGTGATCCGTCTCAGCGTGTCGGCCGCTCTGATCGCCCTCGCGGGAGCGGTCGCTTCGTGCACCCCGTCCGCGCCCGAGAACCTCGTGACGTTCTGGTCGTTCACGGGGATCGGTCAGGGCCATCAGGTCGACGAGTTCCTCGCGGCGAACCCTGCAGCGAGCATCGAGTTGAGTGAGATCGGCACGTCGGCGGAGACGGCCGATGCGCTCACGGCGGCGCTCGCCGGCGGTGACGTGCCCGACCTCGTGCTCATCCAGGCCGACGACCTCCCGCGGTTCCTCTCCGTCCCCGGGGCATTCCGCGACCTCCGCGACTTCGGCGCCGCCGACCTCGGCGATCAGTACCTGGATTGGACCTGGAAAGCCGCGACCGCCCGCTCCGGCGAGATCATCGGGATCCCGACTGACGTGGGAGGGCTGTCGATCGCCTATCGTTCGGATCTCTTCGCGGCGGCGGGGCTTCCGACCGAGCCCGAGGATGTCGCGGCGCTGTGGACCTCGTGGGAGGACTTCATCGACGTCGGCCGGCGCTTCACCGCGACCAGCGGCATCCCGTTCGTCGACAACGTGAGCACCACGATCTTCGCCAACACGTCGAACCAGCTCCCCGTCAAGTACTACGGCGACGACGGCGACCTGGTCTACGCGACCAACCCCGACCTGCGGGATGCGTTCGACGTGGCCGTCGATGCGCACGACGCCGGGATCAGCGCGGGGCTCGCGTCGTTCTCGGCGGGGTGGTCCGCGGGCATGGCGGCCGGGCGCTTCGCAGTGGTCGCCGCACCCTCCTGGATGCTCCGGGTCATCCGCAACACCGCGCCCGACACCGCCGGCGACTGGCGCATCGCACCCGCGCCGGGCGTCGCGGGCAACTGGGGTGGCAGCTTCCTCGCCATCCCGGCCGGAGCGCGCAACCCCGAAGGTGCGTGGGACTACATCCGCCAGATGCAGTCGCCGACCGCACAGCTCGATCATTTCCTGGCGGGTGGCCCGCTCCCCGCGGCGCGCAGCGCATTCGCGAGCGAGGAGATGGGCGCCTACACCGACCCGTTCTTCGGCACCTCGGCGATCGGCAAGGTGCTGGGCGACTCCGTCACCTCCATGCCCGCTGTGACGCAGGGCGAGGAATCCACCGTGATCAGCACGGCGTTCCTCCGCGCGTTGATGGCGATGGAAGAGGGGGCCGTCGATCCGGACGCAGCGTGGGCGGAGGCGTTGCGGTCCGTCGACGTGGTGACCCGGTGAGCGTGGCGATCCGCCCGCACACCGCTCGCTCCGCGACCGCCGCGAGGTGGACGGCGGTCGCGCCCTACGTCTTCATCGCCCCGTTCGGGATCGTCTTCGCCGTGTTCGGTGTCGTGCCGATGCTCGCGACGATCGTGCTCGCGATGTCCGACGGGAACGTCTTCGGTGAGCAGCACTGGGTCGGCATCGACAACTTCACCCGCCTGCTCGACGATCCTCGTTTCTGGCTCGCGGCGCGAAACACGCTCGGGATCCTCGTCCTCGCGGTCGTCCCTCAGGTCGTCCTCGCGACCGTCCTGGCGCACACGATCGTCGGCTTCACCCGGCGGGCGGCCTTCACGCGGGTGTCGCTGCTGGTGCCGTACGTCACCTCGTCTGCCGCCGTGGCGCTGGTCGCGGCCCAGCTCGTCGACCGGGACTTCGGGCTTCTCAGCGCCTTCGCGCGGGCGGTGGGGGCGCCCGCGGTGGATCTGCTCTCGACCCCTCTCGGCTCGTGGGTGGCGATCGCGGGCATGATCACGTGGCGGTGGTTCGGGTTCACCACGCTTCTGATGGTGGCGGTGCTGGAGTCCGTTCCGCGCGAGATCTACGCTGCGGCGGAGGTCGACGGTGCCGGGTGGTGGTCTCAGCTGCGCTTCCTGAGTCTGCCGCTCCTCAGACCCGCGGTCGTTTTCAGCGGCGTGACCTCGATCGTCGCGGCGGTGCAGCTGTTCGCTGAGCCGTTGCTCGTTCGCCCGGGTGGAGTCACGTGCGGGCCTGCGCGCCAGTGCCAGACGCTCGCCCTGCTGGTATACGAGGTGGGCTTCCGCGAGTTCCAGTTCGGGTATGCGAGCGCCATCACCGTCGTGGTGCTCCTGTTGACCGTCGCCGCAGTCGGCCTGCTCGCCCTCGTCGGGCGGGTTCGGGCGATGCCGTGAGCAGGCGCACGCGGCATCGGCTCGCGACGGTGGCGCTGATCCTCGCGCCGGCCTGTGTCGTCTGCTGGCTGCCGCTTTGCTTCATGCTGGTCGTCGCGTCGCGCGAGTCCTCTGCCGCGACCACCTTTCCGCCGCCGCTCCTCCCGGGCGATCGGCTCCTCGCCAACATCGGCGCGGTGATGGAGCTCGTCCCGCTGGGCCGTGCTCTCGTCAACTCCTTCCTGGTCTCCGCGTCGGTGGCGACGGCTCAGGCGCTGCTGTGCGCGCTGGCGGGTTACGCATTCGCCAAGCTGCGGTTCCGGGGGCGCAGGACTCTGTTCGCGATCGTCCTCGTCGCGCTCGTCCTCCCGGTGCAGCTGGCCGTGATCCCCAACTTCCTGCTGATCTCCCGGCTCGGCTGGGGCGACACGCTGCAGGCGCTGATCGTGCCGGGACTGGCGAGCGCATTCGGGATCTTCTGGATGCGCCAGCACATCTCCGTCGCCCTCTCCGATGACGTGATCGCGGCGGCCGCCCTGGATGGGTGCGGCCCCGCCAAGACGTTCTGGCATGTGGGGCTTCCGATGGTCCTGCCGGGAACTGTCGTGCTGGGTGCGATCGTCTTCGTGTCGACCTGGACCGACTTCACGTGGCCGTTCATCGTTCTGCGGTCGCCCGGGACCAGCACCGTGCAGGTCGCACTCGCGGCGCTTCGCACGGACTACGGAGTCGACTACTCGCTCGCGTTCGCCGGCGCTCTGCTGGCGACAGTGCCGGTGCTCGTCTTCGCCGTCGTGCTCTCGGGGCGCCGCGCATGGCTGCGCGTCGACCGGTAGCCCCGCGCCGCAGGCCCGCGAATCGGAGGCCGCGCAAGGTTTATCGATCAACCTTGATCGATGTGGAAGAGCGGATCACGAGTTCGAACGGCATTCGTGGCGCCCGGGCGGGCGTTGATCCGCCGATCATCGCGATGAGGTGCGACACGGCGAGTTCTGCGAGGGCGTCGGCGTTCTGCCGGGTGGTCGTCAGCGGGGGCAGGAAGTGCCTTGAGTCGAGGTGGTCGTCGAACCCGATCACGCTCACGTCATGTGGGACGCGGATGCCGCGCGACCAGAGGCCGCGCACGACGCCCAGGGCGACGGAATCGTCGAAGGCCGCGATGGCGGTGGCTCCGCCCGCCAGCCAGGAGTCCGAGCCGACGCTGAAGCCGAAGTCGGCGGTCGCCTCGCCGATTACCGGTGCACGCGCTGTGATGCCGAGTCTGCGAAGCGCGTCGAGTCCGCCTCTCAGCCACGCGCCGGCGTGAAGGTGCTCGGGCGGCCCGCCGACGAACTGGATGTCGCGATGGCCCAATGCAGCCAGGTGATCGACGACCGTGGAGGCGCCTTGCGGGACGTCGGTCACGATCGTCGCGAGGTCGTCGATGGGCGTCGGGGCGATGAGCACCGTCGGCAGCCGCGGTGCGAGTCCGGCCACGTCGCGGAGGTCCACCCCGCGACCGGGGACGACGCAGATGCCCTCGACCTCCAGTGTCTCGAGATGCGCGACAGTTCCCGCCAGCCGGTGCGGTTCGGCCGCGACGCCCGACATGATCGGCGCGAAGCCCTCCCGCCGCAGGGCGAGCTCGATCGATCGAACACGCTCGGTCATCACCGGATGATCGGCGCCCTGGGCGGCGATCCCGATCCGACGCACCTGGCGGCCTGCGAGTATCTGCGCGACGCCGCTGGGGAGATACCCCATCGACTCGACGACCGCGAGCACCCGCGCGCGCGTCTCGGACGTCATGCCCGGTTGACCGTTGATCGCCCGGGAGACGGTGCTGTGGGACACGCCGGCCGCGGCGGCCACATCGTAGATGTTGGGTCGAGGGCGGTTCCTACGCGGAGGTCTGCGCGTCACGTCGGGCCTCTCTTTCGGTGCGGTGGGAGGATGAATCGAGTGGCGCGATTCGATTCGGATCGTACAACGCGCCTGGCGCGCGGGCTGTCGGCCGCGACTCGCAGGGCATCGGTGGGAGTTCGAAATGACGTGTACGCGTGGCTGAGCCTTCCGCGGCGCCACGTCGGTCCGCGACTCCCGTGACGATGCAGGATGTCGCCTCGCATGCGGGCGTCTCGGCGCAGACCGTCTCGAACGTCGTGAACGGCCGATCCAGCAGAGTCGGCCCCGACACGGTGGAACGCGTGACGCGCGCGATCGACGAACTGGGGTACCGGCTCAACCAGAGCGCCCGCTCGCTGCGGACAGGACGCAACGGGATCGTCGGGCTGGGTTTGCCGGTGTTCGCCTCCGAGTACTACGGCGAGCTCGCGGAGCGCCTGGCGACGCGATTCGCGGATCGCGGCATCCGTCTCGTCACCGAGAACACCGGCGGCGAGATCACCGCCGAGATCGAGACTTTCGCCGCGTCCCACCTCGAGACGTACGACGGTTTCGTGCTCGCCATCGCGGCCAGCGAGTCCACCGATCTGAGCCGTCTGCTGCCGTCGAAGCCGATCCTGCTGCTCGGGGAGCGGGCGCTCTCGACGCGATTCGACCACGTCCTCATGAACAACGTCGAGGGCGGACGCCTCGCCACCGAGCACCTGATCGAACGCGGTGCCCGGCGGATCGTGGCGCTCGGAGGGTCCCTCGCGGAGGGGGAGTCGGTGCACACCCTTCGGACTCAGGGCTACCTCGAGGCCCACGCGCAAGCCGGTCTGGCGGTCCTGCCGCCCCTGGTCGTGGAGAGCGGATTGGACATGGCGGATGGGTATGCGGTCGTCCGCGGGCTTGTCGAGCGCGGCGTGGAGTTCGACGCGGTGTTCGCCCTGACGGACTCCAGCGCGTTCGGCGCGCTGCGCGCCCTCCACGAGGTGCGGCGCCCCGTGCCCGACGAGGTGCAGGTGGTCGGATTCGACAACGTGCGCGCCGGCGCGTTCATGACACCCACCCTCACCTCGGTCGAGCCGGGCAACGACGAGATGGCGGATGCGATCGTCGAACTCATGTCGACGAGGCTCTCGCAATCGCGAACAGCCGCCCCTCGACGTGTGGTGGCGCCCGTGCGGCTCGTGTCGCGCGAGTCGACCCGGCGCTGAACGCGGCGCGGGAGCCTGGAGGCGGCATCCACAGGATGGGTCTTGCTTCGCCATCTTGTGACCGCTAACATCTGCAGAGGCAGAGCAAGGTTTATCGATCAATCAATCGAGAACCCCTCTGCCGACAGCGTTCGACCACCGGAGGTCGACGTGAAGCGGCCGCGCAGGTCAAGGAGGAAACTGTGCCCCACCAGACGAAGCCCACCATCGAGGGCGGGTATCGACCGCGGATGAGATACGTGCTGTCCGCACTCGTCATCGCCGCCCTGACGTTGAGCGGTGCCGGCATGACGACGGCGTCGGCGGCTGATACCGAGCTGATCACGAACGGCGGGTTCGAGAGCGGCCTGACGGGTTGGTTCGCGAACAACGGCAACGGGACGGACGGGGGCGCGCTCGCTGTCGTCTCCGACGCGTACTCGGGTGCGAGCGCCGTCCAGATCACGGGCCGCACCACGACGGGGTCGGGTCCGATGCAGGATCTGTCGGGCAAGGTGCAGTCGGGGCAGACGTATGCGGTCAGTGCCCGGGTGAAGTATGAGAACGCGGCCAGTCCGGCGACGAAGCAGTTCTTCGTGACGATGCACTACGGCGGCGGCACCTATACGAATCTGGCGACGGTGACCGCGACACGGGGGCAGTGGGCGCTGATCCAGGGCAACTTCACGATCCCCGCCACCCAGAGCACCTCGACGGCGCGGATCTTCGTGGAGACGCCGTGGACGCCGGCGCCGGGGGATGCCCCGACCACGCACTTGATGGACTTCACGGTGGACGACGTGTCGGTCACCGGGGTCGCGCCGCCGCCGCCGCCGAGCAAGACGATCGAGGTGGTCGGCAAGGAGCCGGGTAACCACAACCCGATCGTGTCGCACGAGTTCGGGGCGGACCCGTACGCGCTGACGTATGACGGCCGGGTGTACATCTACACGACGAACGACTCGCAGATGTGGGCGCCCGATGCGCAGGGCAACGTCGTGGAGAACACGTACAACATCCAGACGCTCAATGTCTGGTCGTCGGCGGACCTGGTGAACTGGACGGATCACGGCGATGCGATGGTCGCCGGGCCCAACGGGATCGCGACCTATGCGGGCTACTCCTGGGCGCCGGCGGCGGCGTGGAAGACGATCAACGGGCAGGACAAGTTTTTCCTGTACTTCGCGAACAGCGCCGGCGGCGTGGGCGTGCTGACGGCCGACTCGCCGGTGGGCCCGTGGACGGACCCGCTGGGTCACATGCTGGTGAGCGGGTCGACGCCGGGCGCGTCGGACGGTCAGAACTGGCTGTTCGATCCGGGTGTGGTGGTCGATGACCAGGGCAACGGCTACCTGTACTTCGGCGGCGGCGCGGTCGAGCGTGACCCGAACAACCCGAAGTCGACCCGAGTGATCCGCCTGGGTGCCGACATGATCAGCACGGTCGGTTCGGCGGAGGTCATCGACGCTCCCGCGGTGTTCGAGGCATCCCATGTGTTCGAGCGGGGCGGGAAGTACTACTACTCGTACTCGTCGAACTTCAGCTCCGGGACCACGCCCCGGCTGCCGGGGTACCCCGCGGACGGCGTGATCGCCTACATGATGGCCGACAGCCCGCTCGGCCCGTGGACGCCCGCGCAGTACAAGGGCGAGATCCTCGCGAACATGTACGGCTTCTTCGGCGTCGGCGGCAACAACCACCAGTCCTTCTTCGAACTCGGCGGCAAGTTCTACGTCGCGTACCACGCGCAGACGCTGAACAAGGCCGTGGCCGGTGGCGACGGGTCGAAGATCAAGGGCTACCGCAGCACCCATGTCAATGAGGTCTCGTTCAACGCGGACGGCACGATCAAACCCATCCAGGCCGACTACGCCGGTGCCGCGCAGATCGGCACGCTGGATGCGTACGCCGGTCAGGTCGAGGCCGAGACGCTCGCGTACCGCAAGGGTGTCGCCACGTCGATGCTGACCGACAAGACCCAGGCACCGCGCCTGTCGGTCACCGACATCGACACCGGCGACTGGACCGCACTGTCGCAGGTCGCGTTCGGAGCCGAGGGTGCCGCGACGGTGTCCGCGAAGGTCAAGCCGCTGCAGGCCGGCGGCGTCATCAAGGTCCGCGACGGCGGCCCCACCGGCACCGTGCTGGGAACCCTCGCCGTGACCGGCTCGACCGGCCAGTGGACCGACGTGACGGCATCCCTCGCCGGCGCGACCGGAACCAAGGACGTGTACTTCACGTTCGAGGGCCCGACCGGAGACCTCTTCGAGCTCGACTCCTGGTCGTTCACCGCGAACGCACCGGCGGCGCTCGACGTCTCGGCGACCACGGCTGCACGGTGCGTGGCCGGCAAGACGGTGCTCACCGTCACCGTCGCCAACGATGACACCGTCGCCTTCACCGCGGCCGTGACCACCGGCTACGGGGCGAAGACGTTCGACGCCGTCGCGCCCGGGAAGAAGGTCTCGCAGGCCTTCACCACCCGCGCAGCCAGCATCCCGGCAGGAACGCTCACCGTGCAGGCCACCGGCACCGTCGGCGGGACGCCCGTCACCACCCCGATCGACGTCGCCTACCCCGCATCCCACTGCGGATAGCACCCCGAGACGGGCGGAGACTCCACGTCGAGCCTCCGCCCGTCTCCCCGGCCCCCGCACCCCGGCCCGCCGGTATGCCGCGGGCCAGCACGCAACGAAATGCAATCACCCGAGAGTAAGGACTCAGCGATGAGCAACCCCCGAAACCTCCGGCGTCGGATCGTCTCGCTCGTGACCGTCGGCGCCCTCCTCGGCGCCGGTCTGGTCGCCGGCGCGACCGCGGCGAGCGGCGTCGAATCGCCGCTGCCCGACAAGTCGTACACATCGACCGACAACGGCGACGGCACCTACACGGTGCCCCTGCTGAACTCCGACGTGCCTGACGTCAGCGTGACGATGGTGCCGGCAGCGGAGAACGACGAGCACCGCGACATCTACTACATGATCTCGACCACGATGCACCTCAGCCCGGGTGCGCCGATCATGAAGTCCTACGACCTTGTGAACTGGGAGACCGTCAACTACGTCTACAACCGGCTCAGCATCGGCGACGCGCTCTCGCTGCGAAACGGCAAAGAGTCGTACGGACAGGGGCAGTGGGCATCCTCGATCCGCTACCACGACGGCAGGTTCTACGTCCTGTTCAACACCAACAACGTGAACGGCGCCTACCTCTTCACCACCGACGACGTCGACGACGGCGCATGGGAGAAGACCGCGCTGGGGCGCGGATTCCACGACCCGTCGCTGTTCTTCGACACCGACGGCACGCCCTACATCTTCTACGGCGCCGGGGGGACCAGCGCGGTCAAGCTGAGTGCGGACCTGAAGACCGTCGTCGCCGAGTACCCGAACATCTTCACCGCGAACGACTACGCCGGGCAGCCCTACATCGGCGGCCTGTTCGAGGGCGCACAGGTGTACAAGATCGGGGAGTACTACTACATCTTCATCGTCACCTGGCCGAGTGGTCAGGACCGGCAGGAAGTGGTGTTCCGCTCGAAGTACCTGCTCGGCAAGCACCAGGCGCCCGGCGGCACGAACACGTATGAGGCGCGCAGCGCGCTGAACTCGAACGGATTCGCGCAGGGCGGCCTGGTCGAGATCACACACAAGGACGCGGCATCCGACTGGTACGGCTTCTTCTTCCGCGATACGTACCCGACCGGCCGCATCCCCGCGCTGATCCCCGCCACGTGGACCGCCGGCTGGCCCACCTTCGGCACCAACGGCGTCGTGCCGTTCGGGGGCACGTTCGACAAGCCGATCCGCCTCACGCCGGCGCAGGAGAACCTCGAGCGGCAGAAGTCGGTGGTCGCCTCGGACGACTTCGACAACGACGCTGCGCACAAGGCGTACCTCGATGAGCAGTGGGAGATCCCCGCGGGGCCGAACATCGACCAGTCGAAGATCGGCGTCGAGCTGTTCCAGAACCCCGGGTTCGAGAGCGGGACGACCGGGTGGGCCGTCAACGACACCGCCACGCTGACCGCGGCGACCTCGGCGCATTCGGGCAGCGGTGCCGTCCAGGTCACGGCACGCGCCACTACCGGCTCCGGGCCGGTGCAGAACGTCACCGGCACGCTGCAGCACGGGGTGACCTACGACATCTCGGGCTGGGTGAAGTACGACAACGCGGCGAGCCCCGCCACCAAGCAGTTCTTCCTCACCGCGCGGTACGGCAACGGCACCTTCACCAACCTCGGCACCGGGACCGTCACCAAGGGGCAGTGGGGCAAGCTGACCGGCACGTTCACGGTTCCCGACACGCAGCCGCTGGACTCGGCGCAGATCTTCGTCGAGACACCGTGGACGCCGAGCCCCAGCGCCGACCCGAACACGCACCTCATGGACTTCGCCGTCGACGACGTGTCGCTCGTCGGGCGCCCCGCAACGACAGAGCTCCCGAACGCGGCGGAGATCGCCTTCAACGGCTCGACGCTCGACACGGCGTGGGAGTGGAACCACAACCCCGACAACCGCTACTGGTCGCTCACCGACCGCGACGGCTGGCTCCGGCTGACCGCCGGCAAGGCCGTGACCGGGGCATCCACGTACGCCAAGCTCTCGGCCCGCGACGAGCTCGCGTGGTTCGAGGAAGCCCGCAACACGCTGTCGCAGCGCACGTTCTCGCCCACGCAGTCGGTGGAGACGAAGCTGGACGTCTCGGCGATGAAGGACGGCGACGTCGCCGGCATCGCCACCTACATCCGCAGCTTCGCGTACGCGGCGGTGAAGAAGGTCGACGGGGAGTACACCCTCGGCGTCGTCTACCGGGGGCAGCCGTTCTCGGCGACCTTCGACCAGGCCGCTGCCGAATCGTTCGTTCCCGGCTCGACGGTCTCGCTCGGATCGAACCGCCAGGTCTCCCTGAAGGCCGACCTCGACTACGCCTCGAACAACGGCCAGCTCTATCTGCGCTACTACTACAGCTTCGACGGACAGCAGTGGTCGCAGCTCGGCCAGCGCACCGGGCCGCTCGAGATGGACTGGAGCCTGGCGCACTTCATGGGCTACCGCATGGGCCTGTTCAACTACGCGACGCAGAGCGCCGGCGGTTCGGTCGACTTCGACTACTACTACCTGAGCAGTGCGTTGACCGCCGACGGCCGGGCGGTCTCCGGCGCGAAGCTCGACGCGGCGATCGCGCAGGGCGCGGCACTCGACGAGAGCGACTACCCGGCGCAGGCTTGGGCTCAGTTCGAATCCGCCTACGACAAAGCGGTGGCCGCCAAAGCCGCAGGCTTCTCGACCCAGAACCAGGTCGATGCCCCCGCGAAGGCGCTCACCCGACAGATCGCCGAGCTCGCCGTCCTGAAAGAGGCGTCGGCTCCGACCGTCGACGCGTCGGTGACGACGACGTGGCGGTGCGTGGCGGGCAAGGCCGTGCTGACGGTGACCGTGACCAACGACGACGCGGTGCCGGTGAAGGCCGACGTCACGACGCCGTTCGGCACGAAGTCGTTCGCGAGCGTGGCTGCCGGCAAGTCGCAGTCGCAGGCGTTCACGACCCGCCTGAAGTCGGTCGAGGCCGGCACGGGCAGCGTGGTCGTGTCGGCGACGAAGGAGGACCAGCCGGTCTCGGCCACCCTCGACGCCGCCTACGCGGCGAACACCTGCTCGTAACCGGTCGGCGTCCCGCCCTCGGCACATCTCGTCGGGGGCGGGACATCCGGCCCTGTATGTCCTGACAGTCCTGCTTTCAACGGAGAAGGAACCATGAAACCAAAGAACGCCCGTCCGTCGGGCACAGTCGTGAAGCGAGCGCCTCTCGCATTCGCCGCGTCAGTCGCGGCCGCAGCGATCGTCATCGTGGCGGGCGCGACCCCCGCGCATGCCGCAGACCAGCTCACGGTTGGTGCACCGGTCCTCGATCTGAAGTTCGAGAACAGCGTCGTCGACGCCAGCAGCCTCGCCCACGCCACGCAGCTTCGCAAGCCGGGCGGCGGCACACCGACCGCAGCCTACGTTGCGGGGGTGACTGCCGGTTCGAGTGCCGTCAAGCTCGGTGGTGACAGCTACATCGACCTCGGCAGCAGCACCGAACTGCTCCCCACCAGTCTCTCGCTCTCGTTCTGGCTCAAGCCCGACAGTGCGATGACCGGGGAAGAGATCATCACCTGGAACAAGACCGCGTTCAACAGCGACGGCTTCTACGTCTCGTCTGAGAGCGACGGAAGCCCCCTCGCGATCTCCATCGGCCCGTCCACAGGACAGCCGTATAAGGTCCGTGTTCAGGACTCGAACCGCGCCGCGTTCTTCCCCGCAGGCCAGTGGACCAACATCGTCATCACGTATGACGGCCCCTCGCAGAGCGTCGCGTTCTATCGCAATGGCGTGCGCGTTCCCGCGACGGTCGCCAATGCCAGCGGGGGCACCTCCACCGGGATCATCAACTCGCAGGCCGCTGTTCCGAAGACCATCGGCTACAACGGCCCCAACTACAACGGCGCCTTCCTCAAGACGGCGCTCGACGAGTACCGCCTGTATCAGGGCGTCGCGACGGTCAACGACGTGGCGAAGCTGTACGAGGAGGGCGGCGGGGTCATCGACAAGGCGGCCATCGCGGCGCAGGATGCCGCAGCCCTCGTGGTGCCGTCATCCACGCTCGTCTCACTCCCGCTGCAGACCACCGGCAGCAGCGGGTCGAACATCGCCTGGACCTCGTCCGACGAGTCGGTCATCGAGAACGACGGGACGGTGCATCTTCCCGGCGAGGGCGATGCCGACGCCCAGGTGACGCTGACCGCGTCCGTGAAGTACGCGGGAGGTCCGGCGACCACTCGGCAGTTCACCGTGACCGTCGCGGCCCCCACCGAGACCCTCGCTGACTCCGGGCTCGATGTCCTTCTCTCGGACGACTACCTGAAGAACGGCATGGAGAAGGAGCAGGAGTACCTGCTGTCGCTAAGCTCCGACAAGTTCCTCTACTGGTTCTATCGCACGGCCAACCTCACCGCCCCCACCTCGAGTGGATACGACGGCTGGGAGGACGGCAACAGCGGGCTGAACTTCCGGGGGCACGCGTTCGGTCACTACATGTCGGCGATCGCGATGTCGTACACCGCGACCGATGACGCGGACACGAAGGCGGGGCTGCTCGCCCAGATGACGGACGCCGTCGATGGGCTCGACGAGGTCCAGGCTTCCTACGCGGGCACCGCACAGGCGGGCTACATCGCCCCCTTCCGTCCGAGCGCGTTCGATCAGGTCGAAGGACGGGGCACGTCGGATGATCCGGTCATCGTTCCGTATTACAACATGCACAAGGTGCTCGCGGGTCTGATCGACATCGCCCACAGTGCACCCGGAGCCCTCGGCGACCGGGCGCTGGACATCGCGGAAGGCTGGGGCGAGTACATCTACACGCGCATGTCGACGCTGGCGAACAAGGCGCAGATGCAGGGCACCGAGTACGGCGGCATGAATGAGGCGCTGTACGAGCTGTTCCGTATGACGGGCAACCCGCACATCAAGACCGCGGCCGAGGCCTTCGACGAGACCAGCCTGTTCCAGAGTCTCGCCGCCGGCAACGACGTGCTGAACGGCAAGCACGCGAACACGATGATCCCGAAGATCATCGGCGCGCTGAAGCGGTACACGGTGTTCACCCAGAACCCCGACTACTACGCGATGCTGACGTCGACCGAGAAGCAGAACCTCGGGATGTACCTGACGGCTGCGCAGAACTTCTGGCAGATCGTCACGGAGCACCACACGTACGCGACCGGGGCGAACAGCCAGTCGGAGCACTTCCACGCCGCGGACACGCTCGCCCAGTACGCGACCCAGATGGGCGAGAGCGGGAACCCGCAGACCGCGGAGACGTGCAACGTCTACAACATGCTCAAGCTGTCCCGTGAGCTGTTCAAGCTGACCCAGGACGTCAAGTACGCGAACTTCTACGAGACCGCGTACATCAACGACATCCTGTCGTCGCAGGATCCCGACACCGGTATGACCACCTACTTCCAGGCGATCGCACCGGGCTACTACAAGCTGTACTCGACGCCCTTCACGGACTTCTGGTGCTGCACCGGCTCCGGCATGGAGAACTTCTCGAAGCTCGGCGACTCGATCTACTTCACCGGTCGCAAGTCGGTATGGGTGAACATGTTCTTCAGCTCGTCGTTCCTCTACCGCGGCACGAACATGCGCGTCACTCAGACCGCCGACCTGCCCAGCGACGACACCGTGACCTTCGAGATCGGCGCCGGCAGCGGTGGTCCGGTCGACTCCGACGCGGAGCTTCGCCTGCGGGTTCCGGACTGGATCTCGGGCGACCCGACCGTGAAGATCAATGGCACCGCGATCACGCCGACCATCGACGCCGGCTACATCGTGCTCACAGGCCTCGCGGCAGGGGACACGGTCACCTACAAGATGCCGATGAAGCTCACCGCCATCCAGGCGCCCGACAACCCGGACTTCGTCGCCTTCAAGTACGGCCCGACGGTCCTCAGCGCGGGGGTGGGCACGAAGAACATCACCGCCTACACCGGCGTCGGGATCGGCGTGCGCGTCCCGAAGGTCGACTCCGATGCGCTGTCCACGCTGGTGGTAGCGGATGGGACATCGTCGTCGTGGCTCGCCGCGCTGTCGACCAACCTGGTGCGCATCGGGGACTCGTCGGACGGTCAGGTGCAGTTCGAGGTCCGCGGCACCGACAACGCCGACGGCACGATCTTCACGCCGCACTATCTGCGCCATGACGAGCGTTACGCCCTGTACGTCACGATCGAGTCCCCGGACTCGGCCGCGTCGCAGCAGCGCATCCTCGACGCCAAACTGGCTCAGCGAAAGACGGAGCTGTACATCGATTCGTTGACCAACTTCGACAACAACAACTTCGAGGCGGAGAAGAACAAGAAGGCGTCGGCGAACTCCACCGTGGGCACCTTCAACGGCCGGCAGTACCGCGACGCGGGCGGCGGTGGATGGTTCAGCTGGGATCTTCAGATCGACCCTTCGGCCACGAAGAACTTCCTGCAGGCGACGTACTTCACGGGAGACAACGGGCGCAGCTTCGACGTCTACATCAACGATGTGAAGCTGAAGACGCAGACGGTCTCCAATGCGGCCGGCGACGGCGTGTTCTACGACGTCGTGGACGAGATTCCGCGCGCATATCTCGATGGGGCGAACGTGCGCCACAAGGTCGACACGAACGGCAACCCGGTCCTCGATGCCACGGGTCAGCCGATTCCCGTCGTGACGGTCAAGTTCCAGTCCACCGGCGGATTCGCGGGCGGCGTGTTCGGGATCGCGACGACCCGACCCACGGTCTACGACACGGATGCCTCGCTGAAGGCGCTCGCATTCGATAAGGGCACACTGGATCATCCATTCGCGGCGGCGACGACCTCCTATGCGCTCACCGTCCCGGTGGGCACGACAGATGTCGCCTTCGACGCGGATCCGCACCTGGCCAGTGGGCTCGTCAAGCTGGGGGATATCCTCATCGACGACAGCCAGCCGCGCCTGGTCTCGCTCGCGCCGGGTTCGCCGACGACGCTCGCGATCACGTCCTACGCGCAGGACCACACCACGTCCAAGACGTACACCATCACGATCCGGGAAGCGTCCTCGCCGGCCCTCGAGGCATCGGTGACGACGACGTGGCGGTGTGTGGCGAGCAAGGCCGTGCTGACGGTGACGGTGACAAACGACGACGCGGTGCCGGTGAAGGCCGACATCACGACGCCGTTCGGCACGAAGTCGTTCGCGAGGGTGGCTGCGGGCAAGTCGCAGTCGCAGGCGTTCACGACGCGGCTGAAGTCGGCGGAGCCCGGCGCAGGAAGCGTCGTGGTGTCGGCGACGAAGGACGGCCAGCCGGTCTCGGCAACCCTCGACCTCGCCTACCCCGCCTACGCCTGCCCGTAGTCCGCATGGGCCCCGCCGAGGCCGTCTCCTTCGACGGGGCCCATGCATCCCTCATCCCACCATCTGACCGTCGCGCCGAAGGCGTGCCGGATTCCTGAGGAGTCCATCTTGCTTCGCACGACGACCGGCGCCCTCGGCGTCCTCGCGATGCTCGCGGCAGGCATGATCGCGCCGGCCGCGAATGCGGCGACGATCCCGGTTCTGTCGACGGACTTCTCGGACGGGACGCTCGGTGACTGGGTTCCCTTCGGTCTCGACGCGGAATCGCTCGACGTCATCCACGTGAACGGAGACCCTGCGCTGCGGGTCTCCGACCGAAACGCCGATTGGTCGGGCATCGTGAGCCCGGCCGGAACGCTCGAATCAGGCAAGACCTACGATCTGTCGATGCGGGTGCGGCTCGAATCGGGAGCACCTGACTCGCGAGCCCGATTCGTCGTCCGTCCCGGCTATGCGTGGGTCGGGGATGCAGCGGTAACGGCTTCCTCGTGGACGACGGTGCACGGGACGTACACGGTGCCGAAAGACGCGGGCGACGCCGGCGCCGATGTCTACATCGGGACGGCCGACGCCGCGCAGAGCTACTCCTACTTCGTCGACGACGTGCAAGTGTCGGTGAAGACCTCGCTGAAGCAAGCTCTTCCGTTCCCGGTCGGAGTGGCGATCGACCAGCGCGAGACCGCGGGCGCGGCGGCTGACCGGCTGCGGGCGGATTTCAGCCAGGTCACGCCGGAGAACAGTATGAAGCCCGACGCCTGGTACGACGCGGAGCGGCGGTTCCGGATCGATCCGCAGGCGGCATCGATCATGTCGTTCGCGAAATCGCACGGTCTCCGCGTGTACGGACACACCCTCGTGTGGCACAACCAGACCCCGGATTGGTTCTTCACCGACGTGGAGGGTGAACCGCTGACAAGCGAACCCGCAGACCGGGCGCTGCTCCAGGGCCGGCTGCGCGATCACATCTTCGGCGTGGCACGCGAGCTTTCGGCATACGGACAGTTCGGTGCCGGAAACCCGATCGTCGCCTTCGACGTTGTCAACGAGGTCATCGATGACGGCGCCGCCCACCCGGACGGGCTGAGAAGAAGCCGGTGGTACGACGTGCTCGGCGAGGAGTTCATCGACCTCGCCTTCCAATACGCCGACCAGGCGTTCAATGACACCTACGCCGCCGCCGGTGCGGACCGCCCCGTCGCGCTGTTCGTGAACGACTACGGCACGGAGTGGAGCGACAAGGGAGCGAGATACCGCGACCTCGTCGAGCGACTGCTGGCACGTCACGTCCCCGTCGGCGGGGTCGGTCACCAATTCCACGTCGACCTTTCGGTGCCGGCGGTTCAATTGGAGACGGCGATCGACCGTTTCGCGAATCTGCCCGTGGTGCAGGCTGTTACGGAGTTCGATGTCGCGACAGGTGTGCCCGTCGATGAGGCTCGGCTCGCTGCTCAGGAGCAGTACTACGAACAAGCGCTCGCTGGCTTCGCGGCGCGCGCCAGCACCCTCTTCTCGGTGAGCGTGTGGGGCTTGACCGATGACCGCAGCTGGCGCATGGCCGAGGGGGCGCCGCTGCTCTTCGACGCCGCGGGGGAGCCGAAGCCTGCGTATCGTGGCGTGCTCGCGGGCGGGACGAGCGTGGTGGCACACGGAGTGGATGTCACGGCAAGCACTCGATGCGTCAACAAGCGCGTCGTCCTGATTGTGAGTCTGACAAGCCGGGAACCTGTCGATGCGCTGGTAACCGTGTCGACTCCTTACGGCACGCGGAACGACATCATCCTCAAGGGTCGTACCCGCGTGGCGTACTTGTTCTCCACACGCCGGGCCAGTGTGCCGGCAGGCTCCGCCTCCGTTGCCGCATCAGCCGTAGCGTTGACAAGGCCATCCCCATCGATGACCGCGACATCATTCGATAGAGCAACCTGCGGGTAGGAGCGTCGACCTGACTTGGCGTCGTAGATCCGGTCGCTGATCCACCAACCCACGATCCGTCGAGACTACGAGTCGATCACGGCGGCGCAGTACACCTCGGGGTCCGTGCTGGATGATGTCGCAGGACCAGAAGCGGTCCGCGCGTCGGCGCGGAACTCCCGCTTCACGAGATCTTCATGGCTCGCGACGTCCGGCTCCATCCGCGGCGTTGCGGCGGCGCGAAACGCCGACTTTCCCACCCAATCTCGTGAACTGCTGAGTCACGAGTATGCAGCCGGGTGTCTGGAGCCGAGTGACTTGGCGGCACTTGAGCGCGAGAAGCACAGCAACTCTCCAACGCATGAGCGAACAGGAGAAGGGGGCTAAGGCGCAGTTCCGATGATCTCCGAGAGACTAGCGGCAGCCGCGAGCAGCCGCGGCGCGAAGCGCCTCGCAGTCTTCGGGTCGAGGTGGTCATTGACAGCCGCGATTGTCACCGCGACGAATGGCTTGCCGGTCGCCATCGGCACTAGGGCGGCCATGCCGGCAACGCCGGGAGAAGTGAGGTTGCGTCCGTAGAGGTACCCGCGGTCGTTCACCTCCGTCATCATCTGGCGGATGCTTGCCGAGTCCAGGGCGAGTGGAATCGAGTACTGCTTTCGTGTCACCTCGAGCGCGGAGGCGCTCAGGACTGCATCCTGCTCGGGAGCGCTGAGCGTCGAGAGTAGTGCGATCCCGGCGTGCGTCGTCGTCAGCGGACGTGTCTCGCCCACCTCTACGGAATAGATGTGGATGGGCGATGACCCCTGCGCGCGAGATACGTACAGCACGCGCCGCCGGAGCAGGACACCGACGTAGCACGTCACCGTGGTGAAGTCGGCGAGGTCCCGGGTCACGGCATTAATGCGCTCGACATCACCGATTGGCAGAGGCGCGCTCAAACCAAGGCTGAACGCCGCCGGTCCGAGCTGATAGGCCCGGTCCGACCTCTGAGTCACGAGTCCTTCCGCCACGAGGTCCTGGAGAAGTCGGTGAACCGTCGGGCGAGCTATTTCGCTCTCTCTGGCGATGTCGACAAGCCGCGCGCCCACGTGTCCGTAGTCGGCGACGCACCGCAGCACCGTCGCGACTTTGGCGACCACCGTCGACGAGTCCGTACTCATCGCCCTCCCCTCTAGTTCCTCCGATGACGGTACTCCACTCGTCAGCCCTCGAGGTATCGTCTTGATCATGTAGTCCAATATACGGACTTTCCGATGCGGCTGACAGGTGCTTGTTGATCCCGTCCTGCGCTTGACAGTCCCTATCTCTCATGATTCACTCCTAAATATCAACGAACTAGAGGTCTGATCTCACCAATTTGAGGTTGTTCGCGATAGTCCGTACAGCAGACTAACTCGCAGAGGAGCGAAATGAGCCCCATCGTCCACAGTGCAGCGGATCGGGCGCTAAGCCTGGTGGTGAACGGGGCACGAGTGTGCTACTTCGACTCGGAGGCCAATCCGAGCGAACGGTCCACGATTGTGCTGATTCACGGAACGGGTGGAAGCACGGATGCGCACTTTCCGTTCCTGTACCCGATGCTTGCCCGCGATCAGCGGGTGGTGGCGGTCGAGTTCGCAGCTTCTGAAGGAGCTCAGCGCATCGACGTCGCGCAGCTCGGCTCGCAGGTGTCAAGCGTCATCGACGAACTCGGTCTCGATGATGTGACACTGGTGGGTTATTCCCTGGGTGCTGTCATCGCGGCCCACGTTGCTGCGACGCACCCAGGCGCAGTGTCACGGCTGGTCCTCATTTCCGGCTGGGCGAGGACGGACGCGCAGCAGAGACTGCGTAACGATCTCTGGCGCGAACTGCGCGGCCGAGACGAGGAGTCTGCGCGGCGCTTCACGGTCTTCACCGCCTACGGTCCGGGACATGTGAACAAGCTCTCCGCATCCCAGATCGACGAGCTGGCTGCGTCCATCCACCTCGACGAGTTCTTCGACATGCAGATGGATCTGAATCGACGCATCGACATTCGAGACCAGCTCGAGCTGATTCGAGCCGAGACCCTCATCGTGGCTGGCGCTGACGACCAAATGGTTCCGCGTCATCACGCCGACGAGTTGTTCGGCTCAGTTCTCAACGCGCGTCTCGTCGAGCTCTCCGCAGGCCACGCCATTGTCACGGAGCGTCCGGCAGAGCTCATGCACCTGATAAACGATTTCACCAGCGATCCCACACGATGGCCGGTCGGCAGTGTGTTGCCTCGCGTCCGCCCCTGACCAACTCCGCTCTGAGAAGGCTTCTTGATGAACGATTCGAACACCTCCCAAGTCCCGACCGCAGCGGCCAAAGATCCGCTGAACTCTGTGGACATCGTTATCGTCGGCGCCGGGTTCGCCGGTGTCGGACTCGGGGTTCAGCTTAAGCGGAGCGGAGTCGACTCCTTTGTGATCCTCGAGCGCGCCCACGACGTGGGCGGGTCTTGGAGGGACAACACGTATCCGGGCGTGGCGTGCGACGTCCCTTCGCCGCTCTACTCCTACTCCTTCGCTCCCAACACCGAGTGGTCCCGCCTCTACTCGCCCGGTGGTGAGATCTGGGACTACATCCGCGAGACGGCATCTCAGGCGGGCCTCGAACGGCACCTCCGCTTTGGCCACGACATGCTCGACGCTCGATGGGATGAGGAGTCGGAGCTGTGGCACATCACCACGCCGCAGGGCGTGTTCACTGGACGGTACTTCGTCGCGGCGACCGGCCACCTCACTGACCCGAAGATGCCTGAAATTCTTGGGCTTCCATCATTCTTCGGCGACGTTCTCCACTCGGCTCGGTGGGACGACAACGTCGAAGTCGCGGGCAAGCGTGTCGCGGTCATCGGTACCGGCGCCTCGGCCATCCAGGTCGTTCCCGAGTTGGCGAAGACCGCCTCCGAGGTGGTCCTCTTCCAGCGCAGCGCACCATACATCGTCCCGCGGGACGACTTCGCCTTCACCGAGGCTGAGAAGAGACGATTCCGCCGAAGCCCGCGGAGCATCGACGCGATTCGAGAGCGAATCTTCTGGGACAGCGACCACGAATTCGCAGCGCGGAGCCTCGTGCCCCAGTACGTCGAAGCTGCACGGGATCGAGCTCTTGCCCACCTCGAGGCGCAGGTTCCTGATCCTGAACTCCGCGCGATCCTGACTCCCGACTACGAGATCGGATGCAAGCGGATTCTCGTGTCCGACACCTACTACCCGGCGCTCCAGCAGCCGAACGTCACCGTTGAGCCTTCCGCGCTCGCAACAGTGGGCAAGGACACCGTGACAAGCGTCGCAGGGAACGCCTTCGAAGTGGATGTCCTCGTCTTCGCGACCGGATTCGACACTTGGGATCTGCCCTCCTCGCACCGGATCTTCGGAGCGTCGGGGGTGTCACTCGGGGAGCAGTGGGTCACCGGAATGCAGGCATACAACTCGATGACCGTGCACGACTTCCCGAACATGTTCATGCTCAACGGACCCGCCAGCAGCCTGGGGCACAACTCCATTGTTTACATGATCGAGGTGCAGCTCGACTACGTGCTGGGCGCACTCCAATGGGCAAGCGCTACCGGGGCGACCCGACTAGAGGTGACCGCCGAGGCAGAGCAGGAGTACGCCGATCGCCTCGACCGTCAAGCGCGCTCCACCACATGGCTCGCCGGTGGATGCACCAGCTGGTACATCGACCCCCGCAACGGACGACTGACTCTCACCTGGCCCAACTTTGCGCATTCGTACCGCGACCAATGCGCGTCCTTCGACCCGGCACCTTACCTGGTGAACCAACCGCAGTTGGCGACGACCTCGTCAATCTGAACAGGAGCCAAAGAGGGGCGGCTGAAAGCTAGGACCTCACGAGAAACACACGACGAGTGCGACAGGCACTCAGAACGGCATGACATGACTACATCAGCAACGGGGCAGATAAGTCTCACCACAAAGGAGCGCAAGAAGTCGCTCCGCGCAGCTGCGGTCGGCAACGCACTCGAATGGTTCGACTGGACGCTGTACGCGACGTTCTCGGTCTATCTCGCCGCGAACCTCTTCGACGACGAAGACCCGACTTCAGCATTGCTGGCCGTTCTAGCAGTGTTCGCGGTGGGCTTCGTCGCGCGTCCGCTCGGGGGCTGGCTGTTCGGCCTGCTCGGCGACCGACGGGGCCGCAAGTTCACGCTCGTCATAACGATGAGCCTTCTTGCGGTGACGAGCCTCGCGTTGGCAATCGTGCCCACATTCGACCAGATCGGCATCGCCGCGTCCGTACTCCTCCTGGCGATCCGACTCACGCAAGGCCTCGCTCACGGCGGAGAATCAGGTGTCGCGTACACGTACGTCGCAGAGATCGCTCCCGCCAAGCGGCGCGCGTTCTGGACGAGCTCGGTGTTCATCAGCGTGATGCTCGGTGTCATGACCGCCACCGGTCTCGCGGCGGTGTTGACCGGACTGATGGGCACCGACGCGATGAACCAGTGGGGCTGGCGAATCGGATTCGCCGTCGGCGCTCTCCTCGGCGTCTACGCCCTGTTCCTGCGGCGTGCGGCCGACGAGTCCGACGTCTTCGAGAGCGAGCAGGCAGGCGACAACCCAAGCGTCAAACTCACCGGACGCCAGGTGCTGGCATTCGCGGTGCGCATCATCATGATCTGCGCCGCCACCAACTCGATCTACTACATCTGGGTCACGTTCGCTCCCGCGAACGCCATCGCGAACAAGGGGATGGACCCCAATGGTGCCTACGTCGCCAGCCTCCTCGCTCAGGCTATCTGCATCGTCACGCTCCCGTTCTTCGGCATCCTCGCGGATCGGTGGGGCCGCAAGCCGACCCTCGCTCTGTTCGGCGTCGGGGTGATGGTTGCTGTCTTCCCCATCAGCTGGATGCTTACCGACCAGCCCTGGACTCTGTTCGCCTCACAGCTACTCGGACTGCTGGTCTGGGCGGTCCTGGCTGGAATGTTCCCCGCACTGCTGGCGGAGCAGATTCCGACGAGCGCTCGAGCTCGTGGCGTCGGACTGATGTCCTCGCTGTCCGTCGCGATCTTCGGAGGCACAGCGCCCTACCTCAACACATGGCTGACATCCCTTGGCCTGTCGTGGGTGTTCTCCCTGTGGATCGTGCTGCTCGGAGGGCTCGCCGTGGTCGGATCCATCGTCATCAAGGAAACGGCAGGTATGCCGCTGTCTGAGATCGGTGCGACGGACCCAGTACTGACCCGGGGGTCGTCCCGATGAGCGACTACTGGAAGGACGTCTCCGTCGTCGTAACTGGTGGGGCACGAGGGCAGGGAGCTGCGGAGGCACTGCACCTTGCGCAGCTCGGCGCGACCGTGGTGGCTGTGGACATCCACGAAGAAGACTCCCCGCACTGGCATGACTTGCGCACGCGAGCCGGTGATAACGAGTCGCGAGTCGTCACGCTGGTCGCCGACGTGTCGGCTCCCGCGGGATGGGAGCGAATTGCAGACACCGTCACCGAACGAGGCCTGCCTCTGAACGGTCTCATCAACAACGCCGGCGTGACGCTGCGCAAGACGATTCAGGAGACGTCTTTTGCAGAGTGGGAGCGCGTCATCGGCGTCAACCTCGCAGGTGCCTACCTCGGAATCCACCACCTCGCTCCGATGATCCGCGAAGGCGGCGCCATCGTGAACATCTCGTCCACGGCGGGCCTCAGCGGCTACTTCGGAGCAGCGTACTCAGCGTCCAAGTGGGCGCTGCGAGGACTCACACGAGCAGCGGCGATTGAACTAGCAGACCGAAGCATCCGGGTGAACTGCATCTGCCCCGGCCTGACCGAGACCGACATGATGAACGCCCCCAACGCTGTTCACGACGTACAAGGAGCACGGGTCTTTCACGATGCCAACCTCGCCGCAACGCCACTCGGACGGGGTGCGCAGCCCGAAGAGATAGCCCGCGCCGCGACGTTCCTGTTGGGCCCGGACGCCTCATTCGTCACCGGCGCGGACTTGCCCGTCGACGGTGGATTCAGCGGAGGCGGACTGTACTGGCGCATCGGAAAACTCACCGACAACCTCTGACGTCAGCACCGGACGCGACCCACCTGTGGCGCGACGGTACGGCGACCCGATCAAAGGAGATCCAAACCATGACCAGATTCACTCGTGTGACGGCGCGGACCGTTGCTGTCGGCGCGCTCGCTGCCGCAACGGTGATGACACTAGTCGGATGCACCCGCGGTGGCGACGCCAGCGGCGACACCACCTCACGCACCATTGGCATCGTCGACTTCGACACCACTGCTCCCATCACAGCCGAGTTCTCGGCAAGCACGAAGACCGCGCTCGAGAAAGCCGGCATTGAGGTGCTGACGCAAGACCCAAAGGGGGAATCCGCGCAGGCAAACAACATCTGCGCGCAGTATGTCACCCGACAGGTAGACGCCATTGTCATCAACATCTTCGCGCCCGACCAGCTCGCACAGTGCATCTCGCAAGCTGACGCAGCCGGAATCCCGCTGTTCTACATCGGCGCCCCGCTCACCGACGGCATGGCTGGTGCCGTCAACACGGCTGCCCCAGCGCCCGTGAATGAGCTGTTCGGACAGTTCGTCGAAGACGAGGCCATCGACGCCGTGCTCGCCCTGGACTACTCGCCGGGAACGCCGTGCCGACTCCGCGCAGAGGCGCGAACGTCGGCCCTGGACGGACTCGATGTCTCCGTTGACTCTCACGAGTTCCCGATTCCGGGTCAGGTTGTTGACGCGCAGAACGCGACTGCCGCATGGCTTGCCGCACACCCCGAAGGCTCGGGCAACTTCGCCATCTGGGCTTGCTACGCCGACCCAACGACAGGAGCGCTCGCGGCGCTAGCCCAGGTCGGCCGCACAGACGTCGTGCTGTACACATGGGACTACAATGACTCGCTCCGTGGCCCGATCGAGGAAGGCCGGCTCGTGACGTTGTCGGTCAACGGCACAGCAGTCGGCGGCCAGATGGCAGACATCGTCGTCCGCTACCTCGATGACGGTGAGACCACCGGTGAGGACGCGGCAAACACGATCCTGGACGCCGGCTCCATCGCGGAATATCTCGCGGGCACGAAATGACAACTGTCACGGCTCAGGAGACTGTCCCGCACCCGGAGCCCGCTGAGCCACTGATCCGAACGGTCGGCCTCACGCGCACGTTCGGGTCGGTGCGCGCGCTCACCGATGTGTCTATCGAGTTCCGCCGGGGAGAGGTGCATGCCCTCCTCGGGGCGAATGGTGCAGGCAAGTCCACGCTCCTGAACATCCTCTCCGGATCGTTGGCGCCCACAAGGGGCGAGGTTCTGATCGATGGAGAGGGCGTATCAATTGCGCGCCCGAAAGAGGCGGAGTCGCTCGGCATCGTGTGCATCAATCAGGAGCTCGCCCTGGTTCCTGGATTCAGTGCCACTGACAACATCACGCTCGGCTTGCCGCGAGTGTCCTCGCAAGGCTTCTTGCACGCCAAGCGACAGCGCAGGGTTGCCGAGGAGGTCGCTGCCCGGCTTGGATTGGATTTCGACCTTCAGCGGGAAGTACGACACCTCGGTCCTGCGGAGCGCGGGATGGTGTCCATCGCTCGTGCATTGGCCCGAGATGCCCGCTTCATAGCTATGGACGAGCCGACCGCGGCGCTGAGCGATGTGGAGTGCGAGCGGCTGTTCCGAGTGGTGCGAGAACTTTCCGCCGACGGCGTGAGCATCGCCTACGTGAGCCATCGTCTGGGGGAGGTTGAGCAGCTGTGCGACCGGGTGTCCGTTTTCAAAGAAGGGCGTCTCGTCGATGAGATGACGGCACCCCTCTCGCGTGCCGCGCTGGTCCGCGGGATATCCGGCGAGGGCCCCGCGGATCTGCCGCAGCTTCCCGCGCCACTTCGGGCCAGTCGAGCCGAGACGCGCCTAAGAGCGCAAGGCATCTCGGACGGTCGCCGTGTCATTGACGTGTCGTTCGATGTTCGAGCTGGAGAGATCGTGGGGTTGGCCGGTGTAGTTGGAGCAGGTCGAAGCGAAGCGCTCGAACTCGTGCTCGGCAGCCGGAAGCTATCCTCCGGAACCATGGAGGTCGGCGGGCGCACTCACGCCCCGCGAAATGCACGCGCCGGCATCGCTGCAGGCATCGGACTCGTGCCAGAGGAACGCAGGTCCCAAGCCCTGGTGATGGATGACAGCGTCCGCAGCAACATCGCACTGGGCAACTGGGATGCGCACACCATCGGACGGACCGGGCTCGTCAGCGACCGAAAAGCCCAGACCGACGCGGTCTCACAGATCGACCGCCTCCGGATCAAGACCCGCGGCGCGGGTGCCGCTGTTCGAACTCTGTCCGGTGGAAATCAGCAGAAGGTCGTGCTGGGTCGATGGATGTCGAGGGACACCAACGTCCTCCTCCTCGACGAGCCTACGCGTGGTGTTGATATCGGAGCCCGCCGACAGATCTGGGACGCCGTCGAGGACTTCGTTCGCGATGGCCGATGCGCGGTCGTCGTCAGCTCCGAGTTGGACGAACTTCGTGTCTGCCATCGCGTGTTCGTCATCGTCGAGGGTCGAACCGTCGAGGAGATGGCAGGCCCTGGACTCACCGAAGAGCAGATGCTCGCAGAGATCTACTCACACCGGCTGAACGCCGAGGAGGGCGAAGAATGACTCACACATTGCCGAAGACCGAGGCATCGGACATCGCAGCGCCGTTGCGCCAGCCGATGTCGCAACGCGTGATCCTGTTCGTTGGGCGCTACGGCGCACTCATCGTGCTGGCCGGGCTCGTCGTGATCTTCACCCTGGTCTCTCGTGACTACTTCCTCACGTGGGGCAATCTGGTTCAAATCCTCAACCAGTCGGCACTGGCGGCCATCATCGCGTGCGGCCTCACGCTCGTGCTCGCCGCGAACCAGTTCGACCTCAGCATTGGCCAGAATGCCAGCCTCTGCGGCATCGTGGTGGCGTTCCTGCTCATCCAGGGCGTCCCCATCTGGCTGTCGATTGCCATTGCCCTACTGGTTGGTGTCGCCGTCGGAATCATCAACGCGTTCCTGGTCACCGGCCTCGGAGTCAACGCGCTCGTGGCAACGCTCGGCGTCGGGAGCGTCGCGGTGGGCGTGAACTATTTCATCTCCGGCGGCTCGGCACAGCTGTTCTCTGCCGCTGCGCCCGGGTTCTCGCAACTTTCTGTTGGGAGTTGGTTCGGTATCCCTCGCAATGTCTATTACATGGTCTTCATCGTCGCGCTGCTGTGGATCGTTCTGAACCGCACCGTTCTCGGACGCAACATCCAGGCGGTCGGTGGGAACGCCGAGGCGGCCCGTCTCTCCGGCGTCAACGTCACCGTTGCCACCGGGGCGGCGTTCGCGATCTCGGGACTGTGTGCCGCCATCACGGGCGTCCTACTGGCCTCCGTCGTCGGCAGCGGGCAGCCGACCGGCGGCGACGGCTTCACGCTCCAGGCATTCGCCGCGGCGTTCCTAGGAACGGCTGTTCTGCGAGAGGGGCACTTCCACATCATGGGAACGATTGTCGGCGTGCTTACGGTAGTCACCGGCTTCAACGGCTTGGCGCTGGCGGGCGTGCCGAGCTACGTCCAGTTCCTCTTCCAGGGCATCGTGCTCATTGCCGCCGTTTCGTTCAGCACGGTTGCTCGCAAGCTCGCGCGCGCCAACTAGGAGAAGTCATGACAGAAGACAACACAGTCACGCTGAGCGACGTGCTTGGATCCAACCCTCCGAAGAACTGGGGGAAGTGGGGCGCTGAGGACGAGGTAGGTAGCCTGAACTACCTCACCGAAGTGGAGGTGCTCAACGGCATCAGTTCCGTGCGCTCTGGCGAGACCTTTACGCTTCAGGTACCGATTGGTTCCCCTGATGTCGATGGCGAACCGGTATGGCCCGGCCGGGACTCCGCGGTCCGCACCCCCGTCGTCGACGCCGGCTTTTTCGAGCGCGGCGAGGTCGATACTCCGCAGGACGGACATTTCTGGGCCGACGACAAGATTGAAATGTTCCTGCAGGGTTCGACGCAGTACGACGCCCTTGGCCATGTCTGGTACGAGGACGCCATCTGGAACGGCTATCCCGCACAATCGACAGAAGGCAGGCTCGAGAAGGCTTCGGTGATGCCCATCGCCGAACGAGGTGTCGTGGGGCGCGGCGTTCTCATCGACATGGCCCGGCATCGAGGTAAAGACGTGCTTGACCGAGGGGAGACGTTCTCCCACGAAGACCTCTTGGATGCCGCGCGGGCCCAGGACGTTGAGATAAGCAAGCGCGACATCCTCTTGATACGTACAGGCTGGATCGATTCGTACTACCACCGTGAGCGCGCGGAGTTCTACGAGGACTTCAACGAGCCAGGGCTCGTGTACAGCCGGGAGCTGGTCGAGTGGTTCCAAGAACGTGAGATCCCCAACCTCGTCACCGACACCATCGCAAACGAGACCACATACGATCCCAGCACGGGTGTCACAATGGCGTTGCACTGTTCGCTGATGCGTAACCTCGGTATCGCCATGACAGAGATCTGCTCCTTGGACCCTCTTGCCGACGCGTGCGCGCGGGACGGACGGTGGTCCTTCCTGTACTCGGCCGCTCCGCTCAAGGTGTGGGGCGCGAGCGGTGCACCGGTGAATCCGATAGTTATCCGATGAGTCGACAGATGCGCGCCGCGAGCTTTCTGGGAGCCGGTCGTCCTCTCGCGCTCACCGAGGTCGACCGTCCAATTCCTGGGCCGGGAGACGCTCTCGTAAAGGTCTGCGCGACCGGCATCTGCCGCTCGGACCTGCATATTCTCGAGGGCCATACGCCCACTGCGCCGCCTCCGCTCATCCTCGGGCATGAAGTGTCGGGGATGATTGCGGAGCTGCCCGGCGGACACCCGACGTTGACGGTCGGCCAACGGGTATACATCGACCCCAGCATCGGCTGCGGCGACTGTCGTCACTGCCGCGCGGCGAGCGCGAACTACTGCGCCAATCGGCGGACGATCGGAATCCATCGCGATGGCGGTCTCGCCGAGTACATAGTTGTCCCCGCGGGCAACCTCATCCCGCTGCCGAATCACATCACACACGCCGAGGCGGCCATCATCGACAGCGCTTCGGTCGTCGAGCACGCGCTTCGGCTCCTGGACGCGGCCGCAGGGGACACAGCTGTCGTCATCGGCGCAGGTGGTTTGGGCACACAGGCGCTTCGTCTTGCTTTGCTGCGCGGCGTACGAGTTGCCGTGCTTGACACCGACGAGGTCGCTCGCCAGCGATGCATCGACATCGGCGCGAGCGCGGCTGTGGACCCGAGGGACACCAAAGGGATCGAGGGGCTCATCGCTGCGAACGGTGTCGGGGGCTTCGACCACGCCATCGATTGCGTGGGCTCAGCCTCCACGGTTCGCGCGGCGTTGGAGATGCTCGGGATGCACGGACAGTGCGCGATCGTGGGAATCGGAGACGGAGCGCTCGAACTGACATCCCCCGCGCACTTCGTCCGACGCTCTCTCCGCGTGTATGGGATCTACGGGAGCGCGCGTTGCGACATCGACAGAATCGTCGAGCTCATGAGGAAGGGTCTGTTCAGCCTCGAACCTTCCATCAGCGCCCGAGTGTCGCTTACGGACGTCAACCGGGCCATCCAGGTCTTTGAGGAGCGGATTGGTTCGCCTGTGCGAGTGGTTGTGGAACCCTAGGGTTGTCGGCGGCGCGGCGATTGGCGTTCGCTCCTCAATCCTGATGGGCGGACGGCGGGCCACAGGTGGGCGTGAGGGTCAAGTCCCGTCGTCCTTATCCAAACACAGTCCAACTCTTTGCTTCGCTCGGCCTGTCGTCGCGGTCGCCGACAAGGGCGTGCCGAGCCGTGGCTTTGTCCGCTTCGATGCGTCCACGGGCTGTACCGGTCGCTCGGCTGAAACCACACGTGAGCGACCGCGACCAACCAGCGCGGCGCCAGCGAAAAGACACCACGAACTGGCACCAACTGCGACTCATGAGCCCGTGTCAACCAGGTCATAATCGTGAAGTCGGGCGTGCCGGGCTGGCGCGCTGCGATCCTGCCGCGCCGCCTCGTTGGGACGCTCGGCATGTCGCTCCTCCTCGTGTCATCCGCGCTGTGCCGGTGCAGTGCCGGTGGAGCCAAATGACCGGCACCGTGCGGAGTCGGACGATGCGCGTCGAAGTTCTCAGGTGTCGCCCAAGTGTCCCCGATATTGAGCGTCGCGAATGGCGCCGGTTCTGCAGTGTATTTGGTGCGTTGGCGCGTTCCGGCGAGCTTGCACGTTTCTCAGAAAGTCCCCATTGATCTGTTGTTTACTCATCCTCTCCTGAACTGGGCGCGTTGCGATTCCGCCACCATGGGCTCCCTCATAAGGTGGTGCCCCCGAACTCGACCCCGAGTGCTCCTCGACAACCTCCTCAGGCTGCGCGTGGACGCGCGACGAAGGTCGATTCGCGAGCGGGTGACGGTCCGCGGCCGTCGCCCCATGTGCGTCTCAATTGCGTCGCGTTGAATAACTCCGGACGTATCTCGACGTCGCCGTGCGTGACTCCAATCCGCGCCGAATCAACGCGAACGTGGGGGAGCGAAGACAGGAGTAGCGTCCCGGACCGGGTTCAAATCCCTCCGTCTCCGCAGAAGAACCCCCGGTCCTCCGGGGGTTTTCTCGTTGGCTCGGTCAGGGGCAGACGCGGACGCTGCGTCCCTCGAAGCTCACGATGTCGCCGACCTGCATTTGCCGGCCGCGGCGGCGATCGACCTCGCCGTTGACGAGGACGAAGCCGTCGATGATGGCCTCTTTCACCTCGCCGCCGGAGTCGAGGACCCCGGCGAACTTCAGGAATTGGCCGAGGCGGATGCTCTCGCCGCCGATCGGGACGTCGTCGATCGGCGCGGGGTTCGTCATCCCCGAATGCTAGCTGTGATGTCCAGGCAGGTTGTTGAGTCTGCTGATGGGTGCGGCTCCGATGGCGGAGTGTTGCCTGTGGTGATTGTAGAAGTGCAGCCAGTCGGGTAGCGCGTTGCGTCGTTCGGTGTCTGATTCGTA